>JAUSGO010000023.1 GCA_030649025.1 bacterium
CCTCCATGGTCTATTTATCTCAGAAACTTAGGTGAATAAATATTGTATGCCCGGGTGGCGAAACTGGCAGACGCACTAGCTTCAGGAGCTAGCGCCCGCAAGGGCATGGGAGTTCAAATCTCCCCCCGGGCACATATTTTAGAAGATGAAACAGACGCATCCCGTTCGGCGGGACACCCGCAAGGGCATGGGAGTTCAAATCTCCCCCGCGGCACCAAAACACGACTCAATGTTTATTATCATGGCGGCCTAGGTGTGTCGGGCATGACTATATTTTGAATATTATGACCAAACGAAAGGATGTGCTTTTAAGTGCAACAAATGCTATTGATCAAATACTTTCAATGTTAAATGTCATAGAAAAGCATAAGAAAGAAATGCTAAGTGACATGATTTTTAAAATTACCGAAGTTGATGGTAAATCCTCCCCTCCATATCTTTCCAAGAAAGTCTATAAAATCAGATTGGCAGAGAATGAAAAGAATGCTGGATTAGTTCAAGATCATGTTTTTACAAGGAAGGGGCTTATTCAAAAATTACTTAAAAATCCCACAAGGAGTAAATACATACTCAAAAATGCTATCAGCTGTACCGTCACAAAAGAAGAGCATAATAAGTTAAGTGCGATTAAAAATGCTGATGGCTGGAAACGATATAAAAAAGCTGGTATTAAGGTTTATTCTAAACAATCCAAGAGTTGGATAATCTAAATTTTCTCTAGAATACATACGACCAAGATGCACCAATAATCTCTCCCTCTCATGCAAATTAAAGAACTTGGACATGTGGTGTTGTATGTAACGGATTTGAAGCGGTCGGCGGATTTTTACAAAGATACGCTCGGGTTCCGTGAGATAACCCGCGGTCAAGGAGCTGCGGTATTCTCCTCGGGAAGAACACATCATGAATTGCTTCTCATAGAGATAGGTGGAGAACCCGTCGCACATCGCGAACCAAAACCCGGGCTGTATCATATTGGTTTCAAAATCGGCGACTCGCCCGAAGATATCAGGGAGGCCTTTCGTGAACTTCAGGAAAAAAACGTCACCATTATCGGCACCGGAGACCACACCGTAACGCACAGCATCTATATTTTAGACCCCGACGGAAACGAACTGGAACTGTATGCCGATGTTTCCGATATTTGGAGGAAAGACCCTAAATCTATCATGGCGCCGGTAAAGCCGCTCAAGATTTGATTAACTTTATTTTCAATGGAAAGAAAACCTGATGTGGAAAATGAATACGCGCAATACGAAAAAGCGCTTAGGGAAATAAAAGAACTTCTCCCGCTCTTCTTGCCAAATACGGACAATTTCCTCACATTCAATGCAGATAGGGATAGGGGGACCAGCAGCGGCGATAGGGTTATTTTGGGCGCGATAGTTGCAAATGATGTTTTTTCAAACGAACTACTTCCCGCCCTGCGTATTCTAGCCCAAACAGAGAATGACCTCATGCCGCTTGTGCAGAGGGCTGAGGAATCCCGAGACGGCAGAGAACGATGGAAAATAGTTCTTGAGCTTAAGTCCAGAATAAAATAGGTTCTTACACGTATTAAACACGGAAAGAGATGAATACGGAATTTTCCGAACCGAAATTGTATACGACGGGACAGGAACTTTTTCCAGATTTAGAGCGCCTTATTTGTGAGGCAAAGAAAGAAATACTCGTTTCGGTCTATGAATTCACCCAAGATACGATAGGAAAGAAATTTTCCAAGATTTTTGGTGAGGCCGCTCGTCGTGGCGTCCGCGTCCGCGTCCTTTTTGACAATGTGGAGCTCTTGCGCGACCTGAACGAGTCCATACGAGAAAACCTGCAGATGCTTGGAGTAGATGCCATTATATTCCGCCCTCTCAAGTCTTGGCTTCCTTGGCATCCGCTCATGGCGGCTTGCCGTAACCACGTGCGCCTATTGCTTATAGACCGAGAGATTTTTGGTCTTGGCGGAATGTCATTTACGGGAACGAGTCTGGCACGCCAGGATCTTTTCCTGCTTTCTCGGACAGAACATGCCTCGGATATCGCCGAGTATTTTGAAAAGCTCTGCCGGCTTGCTTTCAGGCCATCCCTGCCTCAGACGCTCTCCATGGAGAAGAGCGCCGCAGCACTGCCAGGATACACTCTGCTTACGTCTGGGCCGCAGAGACGCGACAGAGAGATCTACCGGTGGCTTGAGAACGCCATCCGCAATGCAAAAAAGTATATCGGCATCGCAACACCGTTCTTTTTTCCCGATAGACGCATCCTTAAACATCTTGCTCAAGCAAGCCGTCGCGGAGTAAAAATAGAGATAGTAACTCCCCTGCGCACCGATAAACCCCGCTACGACTGGTTCCGCGCCGTTCCAGTGCCATACCTTACGCGCCGAGGCGTTCTGTGGCACGGCTCACGGGAGTACTTTCATTCAAAATGCTGTATTGTAGATAACCAATGGATGTTCGGCAGTGCGAACATAGACATCTTTGGCATTGAGCGAAATTACGAGCTCAATGTGTGCGGCAATGAGAAAAAAATGCATGATATGCTTGAGAGGCATCTTGTGCAACTGAAAAAGGGTGCCGCCACCATCACCACACAGCCAACCCCCTTATACATCCACATTCTCATTATACTATTCAGTCGTTTGGCAGAATTTATTCTTAAACTTACTTAGGTTCACATAAATAATTCATTATGACCTCCACATTACAATCGCAGACTCCTTCGCGAAATCAGAACCGGCGCAGAAAGCATGGTGAAAGAAAATGGCCAGAGCGCAGCAAAGGGTTTTCTCAGAGCGGTCCGCGCCACCAAAAAAGTCCAGAGCACTCAAGCCGCGATCTGAAGCGGAGAATGCGCCTGCCCAAGCGCCGCCCCATCATTGAGGGAGAAGGAGAACAGCGAAGCATCATACTTCCCCGATCCAACAATCTTCGCATCATTCCCATCGGCGGTCTGGGGGAGATAGGAAAGAACATGACGGTGCTGGAATACGACGGACGCATTCTTATCGTTGACATTGGATTGCGCTTCCCTGAAGAGGATATGCCCGGCATTGACTACATCATACCCAACATTGAGTACCTGAAAGGCAAGGAAGACCAGATAGAAGGCATCGTCCTCACTCATGGCCACATGGACCACATTGGCGGGCTTCCGTATGTGTTGGAAAAACTGAAATACCCGACCATTTATGCAGCCGCGCTCACGGTGGGTATCGTTAAAAAACGCCTCGAAGAGTTCAAACATCTGGCAAAGCCCGATATAGAACTCATCACGCGTAATTCCCATCTGGATCTAGGCCCGTTCCGCATTGACGTCCTGCACATCAACCACAACATCCCCGATGCCGTAGCGCTCGCCATAGAGACGCCTGTGGGCACCGTGGTACATACCGGGGACTTCAAGATAGACTTTGATCCGTTCATTGACAAGCCCGCAGACCTGGAGAAAATAAAGCGTATCGGCGATCGGGGAGTTTTGGCGCTGCTATCCGATTCTACCAGCGCCGATCAGGAGGGCCATTCGATCTCCGAACGTACTATTTATGAGAACTTGGAGAAAATAGTCTCCGAGGCCAAGGGCCGCATCATTGCGGCAACCTTTTCCTCTCTCATCAACCGCGTACAGCAGCTTATTGAAATAGCGGAAAAACAAAATCGCCGCATCTTTTTGCAAGGCTTTTCCATGCGTACGAATGTTGAAATCGCGCGGCAGCTTGGCTATGTAAAATACAAGGATAGCACGATGATCGTCGACGGCACGGAGGCGAACAAGCTTCCGCCGGAACGGGTCATTGTGCTTGGCACCGGAGCGCAGGGAGAAGGAAACGCGATGCTTATGCGTATTGCGTCGGGTGAACACCGATTCATCAGGATAGAGAAGGGCGATACGGTGGTGTTCTCTTCATCGGTCATTCCCGGAAACGAGCGGAGCGTGCAGATGGTAAAGGACCTGCTTGCAAAGCAGGGAGCAAAGATAGTCCACTACCAAATGATGGATGTGCATGCCGGAGGCCACGGCCGTAAAGAAGATTTAAAACACATGATACAGATGGTGCGTCCCCGCTACCTCATTCCGGTACACGGCAATTTCTATATGCTCAAAATACACGGCGAAATAGGGCAGGCCGAGGGTATACCCGAAAAGAACGTTCTTTTGCTTGAGAACGGCAACGTGGCGGAGTTCACGTCCAAACACGAAGCCAAAGTCCTTAAACAAAAAGTTCCGGCGCACTATGTGATGGTTGACGGCCTTGGCGTGGGAGATATCCGCGAAGTAGTATTGCGCGATCGCCAGACGCTTGCGTCCGACGGCATGTTCGTCATCATCGCGATCATAGACTCCAAAACCGGAAAATTACGTGGAGAACCGGATATTATCACGCGGGGATTCGTATACATCAAGGAATCGGGTCGCCTTATCAATGAGGCGAGAAAACGCGTCATAGACATCATTACGAAAACCGAGGGACCGAAACACGCCATCAATTCTCCATTCTTGCGCGACAACTTACGCGACCGCATCGGCGAGTTTCTGTTCATAAAAACAGAACGCCGCCCGATGATATTACCAGTTATTATTGAGGTATGACCGAGATGTCAAGACCAATCCCGCCAGAACAAGAAGGATCGCCCTTCCATGAACCGCTGGAAGAAGGTGGGTTTTCTTATAAGATAAAAAAGTTAAAAAGCAACCCAAATAAACTTGTACGGGAGCATCAATTAAAGCCAATCAATGTCGATGTCATTGACCCCGAGGAATTTAAGAATGCCCTCGAACACCACCGGCGCGGAAAGAGGCTGTTTGAAACGTTACGCGAGCGTTATGGTTTGCACGTTCCCGCAATGGACCTTGTAGTTGGAAGCTACGAGAGCCGACAGCCAACGATGTTTACCGTTGTTGACCGGATCGAAGGCCGCTCTCTTGCCAAGCTTTCCAAAGAACTGTCGCCGGGGGATAAAGAAGATCTTGGTAAAAAACTTGATGAATTTTATACCGGACTCCTACTCCATTATCGTGACGTCTGCAAAGAAGGTGGCGACTACTGGACAGATTTTTTTAACGGACAACTTGTCTATGGCCGCCGACACGGTGAAGATGCCGACGAGGTATACATTGTCGATGTCGATCCGCATTTTAATACGCACCGGAAAGACTCCGAAGAAACCGGGTTAAAACCTTTTGAAATGTTTTCGGAATGTTGGGGCGCCATTCATCAAGCAGAGGAATATTTCGGTATTCGGATGGAAAAAGCAAGGCATACGCTTGAGAGCGCGCTCGATGAGATACCGGAAAACGAACAGCTCGATTGGATTGTCAGTTACATCAAATCTCAACTAAACTTTGCGCCGCCCGATGATTCTGCCGGTTATTATTGAAGTATAAAAAAATCGGGATTTCTCCCGATAAAACCTACTCAAGAAAGCCCGAGATAAGACATTGCGCGAACCGAAATTGAGCCAGGAGGACTAATACCAGAACGGCAGGAGCCGTCACTGTGATGATCGGCACAAAAATGAACGGCACGATCCAATTGGCGTCCGGCGATCCAGCGAGGCAAAGCAGCCCGTAGGTTGCTGCGACAACGACCAGAACCACCGCTACGGTGAAAAGAAAGCCAAGGAGAAGCGTCCGGAGGAGATTCAGGCTCAAGTCATACTCTTTGTCAGCTTCTGCCTTCTGCCATGCTTTGCCTCGCCGAACTTGAATCGGCAATCTCCAGACAAGGATCTTCCATAGAATATCCAGATATGCGCAAATAACGATGAAACAAAGAACATTTTGGAGCATTTTTACCCCCTAGAACCTGGTCCCAGAATAGCGTAACTGACGGGTATGTCAATTCCTTTCTCAGATTTTCAAAAACTGGACCTTCGTATCGGTGAGTTTTTACTTGTCGATCCGTGCGGCACGACCATTAATTGCGTGGAATAAAAAAAGCCGAGACATGTCTCGGCTTTGCTAGCGGCGAATGGTCATGCGTGTAAGGATGCTTGGAAAAAAGTCCACGACGACCAATATCAGCACAGAAGCGTTGAGTTCTGCGAATATCACCACCGTCGTCACATTCAACGCAATAGATGGTTGCCAAGAGCCGTCGAAAAACTTAATAATTCCCATAACAAGAGCGAGCCAGATGGCGGGCGGCACAAGAACAAGGGCCATGGAGAAAACACAGTTTAAGACGTTGCGCAGTCCTTTCTTAAAAAAAACCGAGACATCTTCCCAGGCTTTTACCTCCTTCTTCCGTTCATCTTCCCAGATTCTGGAAGTTTCGCCAACGATCGGCAGCCTCCAGGCTAGCACGCGATACGTGCCATAGATGGCAACAAGCCCCGCAAGGTTTAAAAGAACATCTAGCATCGTAGCCTCCTTTTAGAGAAGACTGCCATAAAATAAACTCCATGTCAATCCCATTCTCTGACTTCAAAAAACTGGAGCTTCGCGTCTGCATGATTCCTCACAGCCGAGCGCGTACCGAATAAAAAAGTCGGGATTGCTCCCAACATGATCACTGCGGTGGCTCGGAACGAATGGCGTAGTATAGCAGCGCGCCAATAAAATAAAACAAAGAGCCGAAGCCTGCAAGAATGGCAACTACAGCCAAAACGTCTGGCGCCACCCAACTCGTGTCAAGAAGCAGGATGAGGCGGGTGGTACTCAAGGAGATCAAGAGAGCCGCGATGAGAAGCGAAAGAGTAAAGGCTGACGAAAGCAGCCGGTCACGAAAAGTGGCAAAGCGTATAAACCTGTCCTCCCTGAGACTCGCCGCTAACTCCTCCTTCCATATCAACTCATGCGTCCTGAGAGCCGGCAGACGCCACTTGAGAATTTTCCATACCGCGACCACATACGCGAAAACTGCAATGAGACAAAGAACATTTTGGAGCATTTTTACCTCAAAAAAGAGTATACAACATAACTCAAAGACATGTCAATCCCATTCTCTGACTTCAAAAAACTTGAATTTAAAATAGGCACCATCCGCTCCGCAGAACGCATCGAGGGTTCCGAAAAACTTCTGAAACTTACCGTTGACCTTACTTCCGAGACGCGCCAGGTCATTGCGGGCATCGGCAGGATACACGCGCCGGAGAACCTCATTGATACACAATGCGCCTTTATTGTGAACCTTGAACCGCGCATGTTAATGGGCCTTGAGTCGCAGGGCATGTTGCTTGCCGCTTCCGATGAGAACGGCAACCCGGTGCTATTGAGACCGGAAAAAGAAGTTGCCTCCGGGACACCGATACAGTAAACTGTCAGTATGGAGCAAAGGCAAAAAAAAGACCTCGTTTTCAGTGGCATCAAGCCCACAAGCCGCCCGCACCTGGGAAATTATTTGGGTATGATCAGGCAGGCCGTAGAACTGCAAAGCGTGCATGAATGCATCTACGGCATCGTTGATCTGCATGCTATCACCAAGCCCCAGAAACCTGAAGAACTTTCGCAACATACGCGCGACATTGTGCTGGACCTCCTGGCACTGGGGATTGATCCTAAGCGCTCCATCCTCTTTGTACAATCGCACGTACCGCAACATTCGGAGTTGGCCTGGATATTCAATACCATCACTCCCCTCTCCTGGCTTGACCGCCTGGGGCCATACAAGGAAGAGATCGAAAAAAACCCAAAATTCAATCAAGTAGGGATACTGGACTACCCGGTGCTGATGGCCGCCGACATCCTACTTTATAAAGCAACGATTGTACCCGTTGGAGAAGACCAGCTTCCGCATATTGACATTGCAAACGAGATCGCAAAACGCTTCAATCACTTGTTCGGCGCAACTTTTGATCCAATAAAGCCTGCCCTCACAAAAAGCCCGCGCGTCATGTCGCTGAAAGACCCAAAAAAGAAAATGTCCAAATCGGGAGACGAGAGCGTTTCTCTTGGTGATACTCCCGATATGATACGAAAAAAGATCATGAGCGCAGTTACCGATTCGGGAAGCGAGATACGCTATACTCCGGGGGCAAAACCTGCCATCTCAAGCTTGCTTACCATTTATAAGGAACTTTCGGGGAAAGATACAAAGTCGCTGGAAAAAATGTACGCGGGCAAGGGATACGGAGAATTCAAAAAAGACCTCGCCGAGGTCGTTGTGGAGTATTTTGCCCCTTTCCGTAAAAAGCGCGCGGAACTTGAGAAAAACCCTCAATACACTCGCGAGGTCTTGCAAGATGGAGCGAGACGTGCTACAATATTAAGTCAGCAAACTCTTAATGAAGTTAAAAAACGTATTGGTTTCTTGAGTTACTGACAAAAAGAGGGGGAGAAATCCAATGGAGATCAGGAATATTCGTGAACGAAATCGGATTGCCGAGCGTCTTTCCGAAATGAGTGTCCCACTCGATCTTTTTCGGGCCCATGTCCGAGGACTGGCGCACCGATCTGACGTTAGTCCGCGAGAGAAACAGGCAAGGAAAAAAGCGCTGCGAATGCTTGAAAAGAGGGCAGACGCATACCGAGATGCTCTGAAACGATTTGCCGCAACCAGATAACGTTCTTTTCAAAAAAAGCTTAAGTAAGAAAAAACATCCGGTCATCCGCAAGGATGGCTTTTTTTATTCTTTGTTTCGCATAAGCAGTTTAAGCTCCTCGAGCTTTCGTTCTAATAGTTCTTTCGAGTTTGCTTCCACGCAAAGGCGCAGGAGCGGCTCGGTGTTGGAAAGCCGCGCGTTAAACCACCACGTATCGTACTCCACGGTCAGACCGTCAAGCCAGTCTTGCTTGCCATCCTGATATGCGCCTGAAAGTTCCTGAAGTTTGGCTTCTTTGTCGTTAACCGAAAAATTCATCTCTGGCGTTTTAGCATATTTCATAAATGGCCTAAGTGCCTCTTTGAGCGTTTTTCCGGACCTGGTAAGAGCCTGGCAAACCCTAATGAGCGTGAGCATGGTGGATTCAACTCCCCCCAGCTCTTTGTAGGCATAATGCGTGGACATCTCGCCCCCAAGTATCGCTCCGGTCTCCTTCATTTTTTCCTTGATGAGCGTATGGCCGATCTTCGATCTAATCGGCTTGCCACCGTATGAGAGAATCGTCTCCGGCACGATATGCGAGCAGTTGACCGCATAAACCACCGCGGAACCCGGAGACAGCGCAAGATATTCTTTTACAAGGAATGCAAGCATGATGTCTCCCAGAACCACCTGTCCGTCAGAAAGAACGAATCCGATGCGGTCGCCATCTCCGTCAAAAGCGACTCCAAAATCCACCGCATGTTCCCGCATGAGCGCCTTGAGGTCCACAAGCGTTTCTTCCTTCAGGGGGTTTGCCTCATGATTCGGAAATGTGCAGTCCGGCTCCAGATATAGTGAATGCGCCTCAATGCCAAGTCTGCCAAGAAACTTCGGAAGCACGACACCTATCATGCCGTTTCCGGCATCAATGGCGATGTTAAATTTCTTTAGATGTACGCCCTGGGTCAATGAGTCAAGATATTGACGAAGAAAATTTGCTTCGGAAAAACTACTTTCCGGAACAGGCTCCCCGAATTCTTCTTTCATGACAAGATCACGGAGCCCTCCAAGCCCGGTATCAAGTCCTATGGCGACCGCCTTCTCCTTCACAACCTTGAAACCATTGTATTCCGCAGGGTTATGGGAGGCGGTTACCATGATGCCGCCTGCGGCCTCGGAAGCATTAACTGAAAAATAAAAAAGCGGCGTAGTAACCAGTCCTATGCCGATAACATCAGCACCTCCATCGCGGAGACCCCGAATAAGTTCCTTTGTAAATTCCGCAGAAGTCGGTCTGGCGTCCTGGCCGACAACAGCCTTGCGGTTCTCTGGGTTCTTTAAAAACAGTGCCGCAAAGCCGCGCCCCACCGCATAAGAAAGTTCGGACGTTATTTCGCTTCCTGCTATGCCGCGAACGTCATACGCCTTGAATATCTTCGGATTGACCTGCATACAGAAAAACTATAACATGAGAAGGATTATGTTATCAATCGGCATCGTCGGCCTTCCTAATGTAGGAAAATCAACACTGTTCAAGGCGCTCACCAAAAATCCGGTGGATATTTCGAATTATCCGTTTTGCACTATTGACCCAAATGTGGGAATCGTGAAAGTTCCCGATGAGCGCTTGGAAAAACTTGCCGTCCAGTTTAAATCGAAAAAAGTAATCCCCACGATTGTGGAATTCCATGATATCGCGGGCCTGGTGAAAAACGCCTCCAAGGGCGAGGGGCTTGGCAACGCTTTTTTATCGCACATAAGGCGTGTGGATGCGATATGCGAGGTCGTGCGCTGTTTTCAGTCTGGTGATATTGTGCATGTGGAAGGCTCGGTGGACCCCGAACGCGACATGGGTATTATTCATTTGGAACTTATTCTGGCGGACCTCGAGCTTGCCTCCAAGGCCTTATCTAAGGCGGCTTCCGAAGCAAAATCAGGCAAGGCGGACATGATAAAACGCCGTGATATCCTGCAGAAGATTGTGGGCACCCTTGAGGAGGAGAAGTTGCTTTCTACCGTGGCATGGCATGAAGATGAGCTTCTCGTCGTGAAAGAACTGAATTTACTCACCATAAAACCATGGCTTGTCGCGTTCAATCTTTCCGAGGAGGATATCCGGGAAGATGGGTTTAAAAAAGCGAGACAGGAAGAGGAAACGCGCTTCAAGAATACGTTTCCGGAGCTAAAGAACTTCGGACTCGTTTACATCGCAACGAAATTCGAGCAAGAGCTTTCGGAACTCACGCCCGAAGAGGCCGTAACATATCGCAAGGAATTCAACGTATCGGAACTCTATAAAGGCATTGACGGGCTTATTGAGAAGGGGTATGAAACGCTCAATCTTATCACATTTTTAACAACTGGGGAAGATGAAACGCGGGCATGGACCATAACACGGGGCTCTACCGCTCCCCAGGCGGGTGGGCGCATTCATAGCGACTTTGAGGAAAAATTCATCCGTGCGGAAATAATCCCCTGGCAGGAACTTTTGGAATGCGGCTCATGGGCAAAGGCGCGGGAACTTGGTAAAATAAAAACCGTCGGCAGGGATCATGTTATGAACGACGGAGACGTAATTGAAATCAAGATATAATTTCCAATATCCAATTCAAAATTTCCAATGGGTCAAGCCTTGATTGGACATTAGATATTAGATATTGGGCATTGCGTGTATACCGTAATCACTCTCGGCGGCTCGCTTATCGTGAAAGACGAGGTGCGAACAGATTTTTTGAAAAAATTCAGGCCCTTCATTTTACGATTCCTTAAAAAGGGCCGTAAATTTGTGATTGTGGCAGGCGGCGGTAAAATATGCAGGAAGTATCAGCAGGCGGCTGCTCAAATCTCAAGAATTCCGAGCGATGATATGGATTGGCTCGGCATTCACGTGACTCGCCTTAATGCGCAACTTCTCCGAACCGTCTTTTTGAAAGAAGCGTACCCAGAAATCATAGAAAGCCTTTTAAAGCCGATTCGCGGCAAACCGAAACTCATATTCGCCGCTGGGGTACGCGCGGGAAATTCAACGGATTATGTCGCCGTTATGTTGGCACGCCGCTTTAAGGCAAACCGCGTCATCGTCGCGGGAACCTATGATGCCGTCTATGACAAAGATTTTGAAAAATATCCGAACGCAAAGCGTCTTCTGAAACTTAGTTGGAAGACGTATCGAAGTCTTATAGAAAAAAAATGGCGTCCCGGGTATCGAGCGCCTATGGACCCTGTCGCCGCTCTCGCAGCGCAGAAATTCGGCATTCGGGCCGATATCATCAAAGCAGAAAATTTAAAAAACTTCTCCCACTGTATAGAGGAGAAGAGTTTTAGAGGTTCGGTTATATATTAAGGACCGATGCGTCGTAAGCACATTTTTTATTCGGGGGCCTTTCCTGTTCCTTCCAGCAATCCCTCTTTCTCCTCCCCTTCCACGATGCGTTGTGTACGATCTACCATGAGGGAGAGGCGTTTTTCGGTTGTTTCGTACGCTCCGCGGGCATTCGTAAGATGGCCGCCGAGCTTACGAAAATCTTCTTCAAGCTTTGCGGCGTCTTGCAGGACTCGCGCAAGACGTTTTTGTATTTCCTGCGTCTGTCGCGACACGCGTACGTCTTTCCACCAACGGCTCAGAATTTGCAACGTAAGATAGAACGTGTTTGGCGAGACAAGAAGAATCTTTTTCTTCCGGGCGTACTCCGACATATCCACGTCTTTGAAGTTATTGACGATCTCGTAATAGACGCTCTCGGCGGGAATGAAAAGCAGGGCAAAGTCGGTCGTGCCCTCGGCAGGCAGAACGTATTTGGCGGATACCGAATCTATTTCACGCTTGGCATCTTCCAAGAACAACTTCTTAGAGGCCGCCTTTTCGGCTTCCGTTTCGGCGCGCATATAGCGCTGGAAATTTTCCAGCGGAAATTTTGAATCTATGGGCAAAAGCTTGCCGTCGGGAGTTTTAATGACCGCGTCCACCGCCTCGCCGGATTTAAAGTAGTGTTGCTCTTCAAAAGATTCCTTTGGGAACACTTCATCCAGAAGATGTTTGAGTGCCGCTTCGCCCCACTGTCCGCGTAATTTTGGGGTTTTCAGGATATCCTGGAAAGAGGAAATTTCTTTCATCGAACCGCGTACTTCCTGCAAGGCGCCCGACATCTGGGTGATGCCGGCGGTGAATTCCAGCATCTGTTTGTGCACCGCCTGTCCCGAGCGCTCCAACGCTTCACGATTGCTCCCCAGATGCGTAGCCATCTCCTGCCGGATGGCGTTCACCTCCTGCGAAAAGCGGCTCCCCAGAGCATCCTTAAAACCCTCCATGCGTTGCAGGAGGTCTTTTAGTTCTTGGGCGGCATCAACTGCGGGCTTCCGGCGCGAAAGGAAATAAGACGCTAAGGATCCAGCGGCCACGGCAAGAACAACGAGAAGTATTACGGTGAGCGGTTGCATATGTCCAGAATACCATGCTGGTCAAAAAGAAAAAAGCTGTTTTAAGACAGCTCGGCGTCCATCCATATGTAGCGCCCCTATTATTTTGCAAGTAATTTCTCCGCCCGCTCTAGATCTTGCGGGTATCCGATTGGGTGCCAGAAAGAGGCTTTTACAACTTTTATCTGCGTACCGCTCTGAGCTACTTTCACCAGCGTTTGCGGAAGACCTATTTCACCGTTGGGTATGCGCACCGGCTCATGCTGGAAATATTCCTCCCCCATCACATACGCCCCGCAGTTGGCAAGTTTTGTAGTAGGATTTTCAGGGTTTTCAACGATATCTTTTAGATAGCCGGAGCGGTCGCACCGAACTACGCCGAATTTCTTGGGTTCACTGACTTCCTTTGCCAATATTGCCCAGGGATGTTCAACGATCTGCTCAATATCCTGCCTCGCGTACAAATCATCCCCCATCATAACCAGAAATCTCTTGTCGAGCGTGTGCCGCGCCTGTTCTAATGCATGCGCCGTACCTCCAAGCTCGCGCTGTTCTATATAGCGAACGGGTATGTCGTGATATTCATCACCAATATGCCGCCATATTTTCTCCCCGTGATAACCAATAACAAGCACGATCTCGTGCGCAATTGGTGAAATAAGGTCAAGCGTATGTTCCAGAATTGGACGCCCCGCAACCATAAGCAAAGTCTTGGGCTTAAAGTCCGTAAGCGGCCGTAATCTGATACCACGTCCTGCCGCAAGAATAACTACTTGGATGCGAGAATGCATAAGATGGAAATTTCCAATATCTAATTTCCAATTTCTAGTGACAGATTTTGATTAGATATTTGGTATTAGGTATTGGAGATTGGCGATTTCAGCAGAAATCTCCAGGGGTATTCCGCGCAATGTTTTGCATAGTCGACACCGACGCGTGGTAAAGCGAGAACATGCGAAGACGGAACGTTTTCTCCCCTATCCTCAATGGTGAGTGTACTTCTGCCAAGCATCTTCCCATTCAGGGCACCTGTGATGCCAAATGCCTGACATAGCTTTCCGGGACCATTGGTGAGACTCGGCGCATCTCCACCCTTTTTCTTCCTATTCTTCATCATCGCTGGAAGACCCTGCACAGGAATTACAGTTCGAATGAGCACTGCGGCGGGATACCCTTTGCGCTGGGTGACAATATTTAAGCACCAATACATGCCGTACACAAGATATATGTAAAGCGTCCCCGGAACCCCGTACATCACCTCGGTGCGCCTCGTGCGCCCCTTTGACGCGTGACATGCCAGATCGTCTTGGCCGATATATGCCTCCACTTCGCTGATCTTGCCGGAAAGGACCGTGCCATCTACTCTACGCACGAGGTATTTGCCCAACAGGCTCCTGGCGATCCGAAGCGTCGGTTTTGCAAAAAATGAGCTAGGAAGTACATGCATTGCCGTATCTTTTTAAAAAAGAGGCCTATGATGCCTCTCCGGATTATCGTTAAATTTGTTACGTGAATCTATTCCGCGGGAATCATTGCGGCATCTATCACATCGGGATAGCCTTTAAAAATTGATATGAGCTGGCGAAGGTCGCGGACTGTCCCTGCCCGGAACGAAACAATGTATGTGTTCTCCTGGTCCTGTATTACACCTTGCACTTTTGTGTTATGTCTTGCCGCGATATCAGTTAACGTCGAGCGCTCCACTCCTTCACGGATAGTTACAAGAAGGCTGTCGGAAACAACTTTTATGCCTTCTCCTCCCGAAGTAACGCGTTGGGATGTTACAGCGTCTTTTACAATTCCGGCAACGGTATCTCCCCCGTGCCGGCGCAAAAGCACAAAAGTAATAACAAGAACCAAGGCGGCAAAAAGAACGCCTATGGCAATAATGATTCCGATGGTCTTCTTGCTCACTTCATTCCATCGCATGTTCTTTATGATATTTCAAAAAAAATGAAACGGAAAGGTATATTATGCACAAGAGCATTTTATGCGCTTTTGACCCCCCGTACACTGACCGCCCAGCGTAAATGAATATCCTTGGCGCGTTTGGGGAAAAAAACGTCGTCGTAATCGAACCACAGCCGCATAAATACTTCTTTGAGAAGCTTGCGATGCCGTCCGGTATCCGGATCGGCCAATACTACATGGTTCTTGCCGACCTCGACAACAACGCTGAAGTGTCCCATGTAGCCGTGCATCATCCATGCGATGATTGTGGGGATTCTTTTACGATAATTTTCCCGGAGGTCCTTCCATGAATTCCGCGAACGAGCCGAAACAGAAAATCCAAGCTTTTTTAGCGCACGGATAAGGTCGTCATTCGACATGCCATTTCGGTCTAAATTGCATGCCCGCATAAGCCGCGCCCGTGAGAACGTCCTATCGTAAAAGCGCCCAACCATAGCAACGCACGTGGGACCGCAATCATGGCCATTTTTCTGTTTTAGAACGGGAATAGAGAGCATATCCTTATCTTGTTTAACAGCTCATTGTGCACCGGTTCCCGGTAAAATTCAAGTGCGCCGGAAAACCCTGCAATGAAAAAAGCCCTCCCGAAAAAAGGCTGATACGAAAAGGATGCCGTCGCTCTCCTGTACAGTTTCGTTTCTGAAGTGATGTTTTCCTTAAATAATGAGAATTAAAAATCCACGCCGCTAGCATGCGTCGTGGATGATGCTTGATTCAAGAGCCTGGCGCATCCTTTCGAAGATAAAATCTCGGGGGACTGATAACCTTATATCGCTTGTCCCGCTCAACCTTACCATCGCCTTCGACTTTTACAACTTCTATTTTCACCTTTCGTGATTCCTCGTTTTTCACCGGATCAGCAG
>JAUSGO010000024.1 GCA_030649025.1 bacterium
AAAATTCAAAATGCAAATCTCAAAATGCAAAATTTTGGAGTATCGTGAAAGTTTTTTGAAGAAAAACTTTCACTCCTTAATTTTGATTTCTGATCTCTGATTTTTGATTTTATCTTGCGTATTCTATCGCCCGAAGTTCTCGTATGACGTTCACCTTGATCTCTCCGGGATACTTGAGATCTTCTTGAATACGATGGGCAATATTTTTTGCCAGAATGTGTGCTTCCGCATCACTGATCCGATCAGGTGTTACAAAAACCCTCACTTCTCTGCCCGCCTGTATGGCATATGCTTTCTCCACGCCTTCGAATGAAGTTGCGATTTTCTCAAGCTCTTCCAGGCGTTTCAGATAGATTTCTACCGTGTCTCGTCTTGCGCCGGGCCGGGCACCCGAGAGCGCATCGGCGATCTGCACAATGATCGATTCAATGGTCTCGTAGGGATATTCTTCATGATGGGCCTGCATGGCCTTGACCACCGTTTCCTCAACGCCGAATTTCTGCAAAATTTTCCTGCCGATCTCCACATGGGTGCCCGGCACTTCATGATCAACGGCTTTGCCGATATCATGGAGCAGTGCACCTTTTTTGGATACTTGCACGTCCGCGCTAAGCTCACTTGCGAGCATTCCGGCGATATGCGCCATTTCCACCGAGTGTGCGAGCACGTTCTGCCCATAACTTGTGCGATAATGGAGCCTCCCTATGATTGGCAGGAGGCGCGGATCAAGGCCGGTGATGCCCGCGTCATACACGGCCTGCTCCGCGGCTTCACGCATTTTTTGATTTATGGCAGTCTTTGCCCATTCTACGGTATCCTCAATGCGTGCCGGTTGAATCCGTCCGTCGGCAATAAGTTTTTCGATAGCCGCCTTGGCGATGGCGCGGCGAACCGGATCAAACGACGAGAGAATGACGGCTTCGGGCGTATCGTCAATAATAATATCCACGCCCGTCAGGCGCTCCAGAGCTTTAATGTTGCGGCCTTCTTTCCCAATGATCCGTCCCTTCAGGTCGTCGGAGGGAAGATTGACAACGGTTGTAGTGGCGTCAGCCACATGGCTTGAGGCGTAGCGCTGGATCACCGTAGCCATGATGTCTTTGGCTTTGCGCTCAATGGCTTCGCTTCCTTCGCGCTCAAGACGTCTTAGGCGTTCCGAGATGTTATCCGCCGCTTCTTTTTCTGCTTTTGCCACAAGCTCGGATCGTGCTTGTTCCTGGCTCATCCCGCTGACGCGTTCCAATTCTTTGAATTCCTTTTCTTTCAGCGCCTCAAGCTCATCCTTCACCTGCTTGACCTTTACAATACGCGCCTTCAGAGCCTCATCGGCCTGTTCGAGTTCTCCGCTTTTCCGATCCAGCTGGTCCTCGCGGCGGAGCAGGCGGTCTTCAAGACGTTTTAACTCCTGCCTTCCTTCACGCTCTTCCCGCTTTGCTTCTTCGAGGAGTTTTTGCGCATCGTTCTTCGCTTTCAGCAGTATATCCTGCTCTTTTACATGCGCATCGCTAAGCAGTTTTCCTATACGCGCTTCCGCGGTATCTATTTGACGCTTGGCTATGGATTGGCGGGCCAGATACCCCAACACCGCTCCGACGCACAGAAATCCTGCGCCCGCCAGCACAAAGTAAATGCTGATGATCATAAGGTAGTAAGATCGCCCCAAAACCTTCGCGCGTACGAGCATTCAAGTTCTTTTTTTCGTGCGACTGCCGAAGAACCTCGGAATTGTTTTTTCCAAAAGCTCCCCAAAATCCAAATACAGTGTCTTTGCGAAAAAAGACCGAAAGAAAACTCGGACGACGGTAAGGGTGATCTACGGATAATTCCTGCATAATTAACGAGGTAAGCACTCTTATAATTCTTTATCTGAACATTAGCAAATACGCCATACATCTGTCAACCCCATCATTTTTTACGATTGGACACGGGAGCTCTAATATTTTAAAGTAAAGAAAAATCCCGAGATATAAATATCGCGGGATAGAGAAACTAGCGGATCCGTCGCATGTCTATCGTTTGTATATACGCCATAAATTTTTTTGGGTCTTTGTAGTTACAGCTCCGCATCCATTCCCGGAACCGTTTTTCTTTGGTCGGGTCAGTTCCGCTGTTTAGGAGCGCTGTAACCCAGAGGGCGAGACCCGTTATGGTGGCATCTTCGTCGCAAATCTTCAGGCCGCAAAGGTCGCATTGGATGGGCATGCGCTTGTCGATGTTCAAGTATTTCCAGCAGTGGATGTTAAAGTTGTTCTTGGCGCAATGTCCGAATTGCTCATGGGTCTCAACGGTACCACTGCTTACGTCTTGAAAAGAACAGTAGGAACACTGATATCCTTCAACCGTCATTACAATCGATTTCATGCTTCCTCCTGGGCAGCTAACATTTTTCAGAAATAGGGAAGCTGCTCGTGAAATCTGAAGATGCTCAGATTTCACTCCTTTTCCGGTATTGTATCGCTTCGGCAATGTGCTCGACGCGGATAGTTGGGCTTTGCGCAAGATCGGCAATGGTACGCGCGACTTTAAGAATGTGATGATAGCTTCGCGCCGAAAGCTTCATGCGCGTTACTGCATCTTTCAAAAGCGCCTCGCCCTTCTCGTCTACTTTGCAGAATTCTTTGAGGTCCTTCACGCCCATCTCGGCATTGGTGAGGATGGATTTATCTTTGAAGCGCTCTTTTTGCATTGCGCGCGCTGATTCTACGCGGGCGCGAATGGCCGAAGATTCCTCCGCAACTTTTTCGCTTGCTAGCTTTTCATATTTAAGGCGTGGGACTTCAACGTGCAGGTCAATGCGGTCAAGCAAGGGCCCAGAAATTTTCCGCTGGTATTTTAGGATGCTCGTTGCGGGGCAGGCGCATTCTTTTTCGGGGTCCGACGCATTTCCGCAGGGACACGGATTCATTGCCGCAACCAAGGTGAAACGGGCCGGAAAACTTATCGCGCCCTGCGCCCGGCTTATCGTGACTCGTCCTTCCTCAAGCGGTTGACGCAAATTTTCGAGCACCGAGCGCCCGAATTCTGGAAATTCGTCGAGAAACAAAATACCGCGGTGCGCGAGCGTGATCTCGCCCGGTCTAGGATATGTTCCTCCGCCAACGAGCGAGATGCCGGAGGCCGTGTGGTGCGGACTGCGGAAGGGACGGTCAGAAACGACCGATGTACGCGCGTCGAGAAGCCCTGCTATGGAAAATATCTTGGTAACCTCAAGAATTTCCTCTTGAGACATCCGCGGCATAATACCCACCATTGCCTGTGCAAGAAGCGTTTTGCCCGAGCCGGGTGGTCCCTGAAAAAGCACGTTATGTCCTCCGGAGGCCGCAATCTCCAGCGCCCGCTTTGCGTGTTCCTGTCCCTGAATGTAGGCCATGTCGAGAATTTGCCTTTCCCCCGGCATGTTTTCCTGTTCAATACGATCTTTGTCTGCTTCATATCGCTCAAGCACAACCTTTCCCAAAAGATGGTTCACGAGCTCTCCGAGCGTGCGGACGGGATAGACGATGGCGTCTTTAATGAGGCTTGCCTCGCGCCTATTTTCATACGGCACGAATACTTCATAAAGATCGTTCTTCGCAGCCATTTCAATAATGGGAAGAATGCCTGCAACGGGGCGCAGGGCGCCGTCGAGCGCCAACTCACCGATAAAAAGTTTTTCAAGGGGATCAAAAACAATTTGCCGGGTTGCGTGCAAAAACCCCATCGCAATAGGAAGGTCATACGCGGGACCCTCTTTTTTGATGTCCGCGGGCGCGAGGTTCACGATAACACGGTGCGCCTGGCGGTGCGGCGGATCGAAGCCGGAGTTTCGAAGCGCCGTCCCCACGCGTTCGCGCGCTTCTTCCACGGCTTTGTCGGGAAGGCCAACGATATGGAAGAGGTGAAGTCCAGGCGAAGTGTCCACCTCAACTTGAATGGGGATGGCATCAAGTCCCCAGGTTGCGCCGCTTGATATTTTTGAAGGCATGAATTCGTTTAACGCGGATAATCAATGTATGTGCGTGACAGCAAAGTGTAACAATTGGTGAAAGGTTGTGTCAACTACGTGTTCTCATTGCTCTTTCTTGAAGATTTGCTATCTTTACGGAGTAATAACAGTTCATTACCAATGGAGGATACAGACATGAAACGCGTTGTCGTAGAAAGTCCCTATGCGGGAGATGTTGAGCTTAATGTGGCTTATGCCCGAGCGTGTATGCGAGACAGCCTTCTGCGGAGGAGAGAGGCTCCTCTCGCAAGCCATCTGTTATATACCCAGTCCGGCGTGCTGGACGACACTATTCCGGAAGAACGCGCGCTCGGCATTGAGGCCGGACTTACGTGGGGAAATCTTGCAGAGGCGTCCGTGGTCTACACGGACCTTGGAATTTCAGGCGGCATGCAACAGGGTATCGAGCGGGCAGAGAAAGAAAAACGTCCCGTTGAGCGTCGAAGACTTTTCCAGGATGGCGAGGATATTGCCGGTCTTTTGAAATCCGGCACAAAGACGGAAACAAAAACGCCAGGTTCTTCAAAGCGTATTTTGGTGCTCACCGGGCCTACCGGAGCGGGCAAGACGGAACTTGCTACGCGTCTGAAAGAATCGGTGCCGAATGCCCGGTGGCTCGTGAGCACGACCACGCGCTCTCCCCGGGCGACCGACCGGGAATATGAGTATGTGACCGAGGAAGAATTTGACGCTTTATTTGCACAAGGAGCTTTCTTGTGGACCGAGGGGCAACGCGGCAAGCGATATGGTACCAAAAGGCTCTATGTGGAGCAGGCGATATCATCTCCACAGGCTTTCATGCTTGCGATTCTTACTCCCAAAACGGCGAAAATACTCAAGACGTTGTATCCAGAGAATACGATGGCGTTCTACCTTCTGGTGCCGGAGGACATACGCCGGGCGCGTCTTCAAAAACGCGGCGATAGCGCCGAGAACATTGCCAAGGGCATCAAAGACTCTTGTCAGTGGGATACTGAAATCTCTTCACAAACCGACAAGGGTGTTCCGGTCTTTGATGACGTTATTAGGAACGACCGGGACGGAGACCTTTCGCTTCCGTTCTCCTATCTTTACGGAGCGGTCATGGTGCGGAGCGGCAAGGTTCCTGCAATTGCAATTTAAAACAAAACTTGCTCCGTGCACGGAGCAAGTTTTTCTTTTACAAAGTTTTTATACTACTCATTCCTCGGCTTCCTTTGCATGCTCCAGACAATATTCCGCTTCGGGAACTGCGCGAAGTCTCTCGGGCGCGATGTCCTGCCCGCATTTCTCGCATACGCCGTATACACCCTTCTCCATCTTATTGAGCGCGTGTTCAATGCGCGCAAGCATCGGCTCAAGTGCTTCTTCCGTTGAGGCATTGATAATATATTGCTCGGCTTCATCCTGCCCCGCTTCTTCATCCTCGCCCATTTCAACGAATGTGGGCGCGTAGGACTTTCCCTCTTTTTTTGCAACCGTCCCAATGACCGCACGCAAACGAGCCTGTTCCCGTTTAAGTTTTTGTTGAAGTTCTTGAATGAGTACCGCATCCATATAGAAACAGTATACTACAATTCCTTTTACTTACAAGGGATTGTAGACAGGCGTCAAGCGATAGTGATATACTGCACCTTGCGTTATGATAGAAAAATATACTACAGCGATAAAAAAGCTTTCTGGGCCGGGGATGCATGAGATAACGGTGGAAGTTGCCCCTCCGGATGTTGAGACGTGTTTTCAGAAAGCTCTGCGCCGTCTCGCCCAGACATTGGAGATCGAGGGGTTTCGTAAGGGCAAGATACCTCCTGCTATGGCCGAGAAATATATCCGCACCGATGCTCTATTTAACGAAGCAGCGCATATTGCTATAGAGAACACATATCCGGATGTGGTGAAGCACCACCAGATTGAAGCAATCGGCAAACCCGAAATTGAGGTGGTAAAGATCGCCCGGGGAGATTCCTTGCAATACAAAGTGCGCGTTGCGGCACTTGGCGACGTTAAACTGCCCGACTGGAAAAAGACACGCATGCATCGCAAAGAGATTGCTATGACCGAACCGGAGCTTGAAAAAGCACTGGAATATTTGCAAAAATCACGGGTTCGCTATGTTGCCAGCACTCATCCTGCCCGAAAAGGAGATTTTGCGGAGATTGATTTTACCATACGACTCGGGGGTGTTATTATAGAAGGTGGAAGCGCCCAAAAACATCCTTTTGTGCTTGGAGAGGGGAGATTTATTCCGGGATTTGAGGAGCAGATAGAGGGGATGAATGTGAGTGAAGAAAAGACGTTCTTGCTGACATTCCCCGACAGCTATCACGAGAAAGCATACGCGGGACGCGAAGTGGCCTGTACGGTGAAGCTTATAAGCCTTCTTGACCGCATTATTCCCCAGAGAGACGATGCTTTTGCCCAGAGCCTCGGAGATTTTAAAACTTTTGAAGAACTTAAAAAAAGCGTTGAAGGCGGTATTCGGAGAGAGAAAGAGGAGCATGAAACATCCCGCGTTCGCCTAGAGGCAATAAGCGAGATAGCGCGTAACGCGAAAATGGAAATTCCCGATGTACTGATAGAGCGTGAAATTGAAAAGATGTTCCAGGATCTTGAAGAACGGGTCGGAGGAATGAGCCTTTCTTTCGAAGCGTATCTCGATCATCTCAAAAAATCACGCAAGGAGCTCGAAGCTGACTGGCGGCCGGAGGCCCAAAAGCGCGTACGCATTGCGTTGGCGCTCCGCGCCATCGCAAAAAGCGAGCGCCTTGTCATCCCTGCAGAAAAAGTGGAAGAACGCGTACAGGAAATCATGAAAAATCGCTCATCGGAGAAAGAGGCGAAAAAGCGGTATGACAAAGAGGTGTTGCGGGAGTATGCCGAAAGCGTGTTGATGAACGAAGAAGTGTTCAATCTTTTGGAGAAAGAATGCATTATAGAAACTAATGTCTAATATCTAATGCCTAATTTTCAATAAAATCTTCGACTGTTCTACTCACCCTTTCTTTTATTGGATATTAGAAATTAGAAATTGGAGATTCTTTGTATGGAACTCATCCCCATGGTCATCGAAAAAAGCCCCACCGGAGAGCGGGCGTATGATATTTATTCTCGATTGCTTAAGGACCGCATCATTTTTCTTGGCAGTCCCGTGCATGACGTGGTGGCAAACAGCATCATCGCGCAATTGCTCTTTTTGGACAACCAAGACGGTAAAAAAGATATCAAACTTTACATCAACAGTCCCGGAGGCTCGGTAACTTCGGCGCTTGCCATCTACGACACCATGCAGTACGTGAAAGCGCCCGTTTCAACCATCTGCATTGGGCTGGCAGCTTCTGCTGCGGCCATATTGCTTGCCGCAGGAGCCGACGGGAAGCGATACGCGTTGCCGAATGCCGAAGTGCTTATTCATCAAGTTATGGGGGGCGCAGAAGGACAGGCAACGGAAATCGAAATTTCTGCCCGGCATATTTTGAAGGTGAGAGAGCGGCTGAATGCCATCCTGGCTATGCACACGGGCCAAAAAATAGAGAAGATCAATCAGGATACCGATCGTGACTTCTTCATGACCGCCCAGGAAGCGAAGGTTTATGGTATTGTGGATAAAGTTTTGTCCAAAATTTCATAAAATTTTCTGAACAGAACGGCATTCCACCCCCGCTTGTTCGGCAAGACGTGGCGCGAGGATGGGATTGTCGAACAGCAGAAGAAGGAATCATTCGCTTTGTATCAAAAAACCGCCGGTTAAAACCGGCGGTTTTTCTTAGATCAAAGCAGTCCCATTAGGCTTCTCCCGGTGATTTCGGGAGGCTTTTTCACGCCGAGAAGTTCCAGGATCGTAGGCGCAATGTCCGCGAGCACTCCCATCGGCTGGCCGAATCGGCGTTCAAGTTCTTTTTCCTCTCTTAGGGCCCGGAAGCGGTTTCGGCTCGTTATAAAATAGAGGGGGACAAGATTTTCGCTGTGTCCTGTTTTTACGTTCCCTGTTCTGGTGTTAAAAAGTTCCTCGGCGCTTCCATGGTCGCTCGTGATGATAAGCGCGCCGCGCCGGTGCGCGATAGATTTATAAATACGTTCCACGGCGCGGTCAACGGCCTCTGCCGCCCTCATCGTCGTCTGGTAGTTTCCGGTGTGCGCGGCCGCGTCTGCATTTGCCAGATTTGCGATGATGCATTCGTATCCCGTACGCTCCACTGCCCGTACGATCTCTTGGCTGATATCGTCTGCGCGCATTTCCGGATGTAGCGCAAGATTTTCCGCAGGGTCTGACGGAAGGACAGAGCGGCTTTCAAAAGCGAACGGCTCCTCTCTCCCACCGCTGAAAAAGTATGTAAGATGGGCAATCTTTTGGGATTCGGCAATCTTCAATTGTTTTATGCCGTGTCTTGAGATAACTTCGGAAAGAGGATTTAAGATGTCCGGTTCCGAGAAAGCAACACCGACCGGAAGATTTTTTTCATATTGCGTAAAAGTTGCAATGTACAGGTTTTGCAGGAAAGGACGCGAGAAACCGTCGAAATCAGGCAGGGCAAACGCGGAGACCAGCTCCCGCATGCCGTCTTTGCGAAAGTTAAAAAAGATAACGGCATCGTTGGGCCGGATGTATCCTTCCCCGTTCGCTCCGCCAAGGATGCTTGCGGCGGGCGTGATAAATTCATCCGTGACGCCCCTCACGTATTCTCCGCTCACGTGCTCCAGAAGGTCTCCGACTTTCATGCCCGCCTCTCCCGTAAGGGTTTTGTAGGCAGACTCTACTCTATCCCATGCTCCCGAGTGATCCATCGCATAGTATCGTCCCATGATCGTTGCGTATTGCACCGGGTAGGAATTTTCCGAAATACGGTAACGGACGCTTTCAAGTATGCTAAGCGCTTGTCCCGGCGGGCTATCCTTGCCGTCGGTGAAGACATGCAGCAAGGTTGGCGTTTTGGTTCTTTGTGCAAGTTCAAAAAGCGCGTAGAGATGTTCGAGATAACTGTGGACGGCCGCTCCGGAGACAAGCCCCACAATATGGAGCCGAGAATGATATTTTTTGGTATGCGCTATAGCGCCAACCAGGACCGGGTTTTCAAAAAAAATCCCATTACGGATCTCTTGCAAAATACGAGGCAAATGATGGTATACGATCCTGCCGGTACCAATTGCAGTGTGCCCGGCTTCAGAATTACCCGGCTCCCCCCACAGCAAGCCTACGGAAAAACCGGAAGCCCGCAGGGCCAGCGAGGGATGAAACGCGGCAATGTAGTCTAGTGCCGGAGTATACGCCTCCCTGATCGCGTTACCCCGAAGATTGCGCGTTATTCCCCACCCGTCCAAAACCAACAGCACAACGGGACTGATAATCATGATCTCAGTATACCCTTCGTGGTCTATCGCGACAACGTATTTTTTTTTAAACTTGAATTTTGTCTTATCCGAGACTACACTAAAGGACACATGCGCCGCAACAGATTTATCGGAAGGAGATCGTCTCGCGCCCTACGCTTCTTTAGGTTTTTAACGTTCTTTGGTTTGGGGCTCTTTGTTTTCGGGATGCTTTTTCTCGGCGGTTTTTTCATTTATGCCGCGAAGGATCTTCCGAGCCCAGGAAAATTCGCCGAGCGGCAGGTAGCCGAATCCACGAAAATATTCGATCGTACCGGCACGGTGCTTTTGTATGATATTCACGGTGAGGAAAAACGCACGGTGATAGCCTCGCAGGATATCCCCGACACGGTGAAAAAAGCAACTGTGGCCGTGGAGGATGACAATTTTTACCACCATATCGGCATAGAGCCAAAGGCCATGTTGCGCGCAGCTTGGGCGAATGTGCGCCGGTACAGCATTCGCCAGGGAGGGAGCACCATCACCCAACAGCTTATCGGCAACACGCTTACCAATCGCCGTGAGCGAACCATCTTCCGTAAGGTCAAAGACATAATTCTTGCGATCGAGCTCGAACGCAAATATTCCAAAGACGAGATTCTTACGTTTTACCTGAATCAAATTCCTTACGGCGCGAACGCTTATGGAATTGAAGCGGCTGCGCAAACCTATTTTGGCACCTCGGCTCGTACCATGTCGCTTGCGCAAACCGCATCACTTGTAGCGCTTCCCAAAGCCCCTACGCGCTACTCGCCGTACGGCTCTCACCTCGACGAATTGCTGCAGAGGAAAGATTTTGTGCTAAAGCGCATGCAAACATTGGGATATATCACAAAAGAACAGGAAGAAGCCGCAAAGAACGAGGAACTTGTTTTTGCTCCCAATCGCCAGAATATTCTCGCTCCCCATTTCGTATTCCATGTTCGAGAAATTCTGGAGAGTTTATACGGAGACAGGTATCTTGAAGAAGGGGGGCTTCACATCGTCACGTCGCTCGATTGGGACCTCCAGCAAAAAGCCGAGGAATTGGTGAAAAAACATGCGCTCAAAAATGAAAAACAATATAAAGCTGAAAACGCGGCCTTGGTTGCCATTGACCCGGGAACGGGAGACGTGCTTGCCATGGTCGGTTCTCGCGATTACTTCGATCCGGAGATCGACGGCAATGTGAATGTCGCAACGCGCCTTCGGCAACCGGGCTCCTCTTTCAAACCGTTTGCCTACGCCACGGCTTTCGCTAAAGGCTTTACTCCAAACACCGTACTTTTTGACCTTGAGACGAACTTCGGTTCGGATGGAGCGAAGGAGTACGTTCCGAGGAATTATGACAACAAGTTCCGAGGACCGGTCACGATGCGGCAGGCTCTTGCGCAGTCTCTCAACATACCGTCGGTGAAAACGTTATATCTTGCCGGAGTGGAACAAACTATTCAGATGGCAGAATCGATGGGCATCACGACCTTATCCGATCGTGGGCGTTTTGGACTCTCATTGGTGCTTGGAGGAGGAGAGTTGACGCTCCTGCAAGAGACCGGGGCCTATGCGACATTTGCCGCCGATGGTATTTTTCATGAGATTCGCCCCATTCTTTCCATAGTAGATATATCGGGAGACATTCTTCGCGCATATACGTCCGAAGAAAGGCGCGTAATAACAGAACAATCCTCTCGCCAGGTTACGGATATTCTTTCCGATAATGAAGCGCGAGCTCCCGTTTTTGGAGCAGAGAGCGCTTTGTATCTTGGTCCTGATATTAAGGCTGCGGCAAAGACAGGAACCACGCAAGACAACAGGGATGCGTGGGTACTGGGCTATACTACGGGTCTTGCGGCCGGTGTTTGGGTGGGCAACAATGATAATAGCAGCATGAGTGAAAAGGGCGCCGGAATTTCCGCCGCAGGGCCTCTATGGAACGAATTTATGAAATTTGCCGCGCGTACGTATGCCGCTGAGGATTTTCCCGCTCCCGACACTGCGCCCGCCGGAAAGGCGGTGCTTGACGGAAAACTTGGCGGCGAGGCCATTGTCCCCATTGATAAGCTAAGCGGAAAGCGCGCAACCGAATTTACCCCAAAGCACTTAATCGAACAGCGCGCCTATCCCCAAGTGCACACTATTCTCGCGTTTGTCGATAAAAATGATCCGCGAGGGCCGATTCCGCAAAACCCAGAAGAAGATTCTCAATATTGGAATTGGGAGCATACGATCGAGCAGTGGGTACTCACTGAAAATGCGCAAGGCGGCCACTATAACGAACTGCCGCCGGAATCATACGACGATATCCACACGGAAAGTTCTATTCCGCGTGTCATGCTCCGTGCACCGTACGCGGGAGAAATTATCCGGTCAAGAGCCGTACATATTGCAGCCGATGTGGCATCTTTTCGGCCCGTTACGCGCGTGGAGTTCTATTTTGATTCGCTCTTTATTTCAAGCGACTTCACGTCGCCTTACACCTATACCTATATACTTCCCCAGCGTATTACAGGCGCTCTGCACACATTCAGCGTGCGCGTGTATGATGACGTAGAAAACATGGCTAAGGATACGCGCGAGGTAACTATTGACCCTTCTTCGGGCGTAACTATCGAAAATCCGGAACCGTCGGATATCTCGGCAGAGACACCGCTTCCGTCGGTATTCCAAGAGCTATCTCCGGATATCTAATACGTGCAGTCTTGTGCAAACTCCGGTTCTTTGGTAGGATATTGTCGTTTTGTAATTCACGATTTTTAGAATCGATGCCAATCCCATTACCCCATCGAAAACCCATAAAAAGAGTCTCACCCATCTCGTCCCGTCTCACACTGCCTCTTACGGCCGTTCTTGTTTTCTTGGCGGCCTGCTACGCCCATCCCAAGCTTTGGGATAGGCCGGCTGATTTTTTGAACGCCAGAGTGTTCAAAAAAATTTCCTGGGAGCTCCCGCATTTTAAAAAAACTCCTTTCCGGCTGGGTCTTGACCTACAGGGAGGAACGCATCTGGTGTACGAAGCCGATGTTTCAAGTATCGTCGGAAGCGCGGGAGATGCCCTTGAGGGCGTGCGGGATGTCATAGAGCGGCGGGTGAACCTTTTCGGCGTGGCAGAGCCGGTAGTTGAAGTGAACCGAGTGGGTGATCGCTGGAGACTTATCGTGGAGCTTGCCGGTGTACAGGATGTGGAAGAGGCCATCAAACAGATCGGAGAGACGCCATTTTTGGAATTCCGCAAACCGCGTCCGGAGGAGGAAACGACAACACTGCTTGAGGAACTGAAAAGCCCGACTTCTGCCGCAAGCATTGCGCGTACCGATCCCTATTTCGTCCCCACGGAACTTAACGGAAGATTTTTAGAGCGCACCGAGGTAACGTTCGATCCCAATACATCCGCGCCAACCGTATCCCTGCAGTTCGATGACGAAGGGGCGCGTCTTTTTGAGAATCTCACGAAAGAATTTCTGCAAAAACCCATAGCAGTGTATCTCGACGGCGCAGCAATTTCTGTTCCTACGGTACAAAGTGTAATCACCGGGGGGCAAGCGATTATTTCCGGGAACTTCACGGTACGCGAGGCCCGGCAGCTTGCCGACCGCATGAATGCCGGAGCCTTGCCCGTTCCCATCAAGATTGTCTCGCAGGAGACGGTGGGCGCGGCTCTCGGCTCGGAGTCTGTTGCAAAGAGCCTTAAAGCGGGCATGGTAGGTTTCTTGCTCGTCGCGCTTTTTATGATCGTCTGGTACCGCCTGCCCGGACTTTTTGCCGCTCTTGCCCTTGTCTGCTATGTCGTATTGGTTCTTTTTGTATTCAAGCTTGTGCCGGTAACGCTAACCCTTTCGGGTATTGCGGGGTTCATTCTTTCCATGGGTATTGCGGTTGATGCCAACGTCCTTATTTTTGAGCGCATGAAGGAAGAATTCAAAAAAGGATTCGGATTTTCCCAGGGTATTACCGAGGGATTCGGAAGAGCATGGCCCTCCATTCGCGACTCCAATGTTTCCTCGCTGATTACCGCATTCATACTTTTTTGGGTCGGTTCGGGCGTGGTGAAGGGATTCGCGCTTACGCTCATTATCGGTATCATCGTGAGCCTTTTTTCGGCAATATTCATCACCCGCTCGCTTCTGTTGATATTCGCGGGAACGCGCGCGGAGGGATGGCGATGGCTGTTTCTCCAAAGCCCAAATGTCCAAACTCAAATGTCAAATCAAACCCAAAGTCCAAATGTCAGAGGTATTTGAAAACGATTTCTATTTGGCATTTGAAATTTGATATTTGGATTTTCTGCAATTATGCTCCCCATCATCCAAAAATCGAAAATATGGTATGCGATTTCCGGAACGAGTGTTGTTGTGTGTATTATCGTGCTCTTTTTGTGGAGGCTGAATTTTAGCATCGATTTTACGGGCGGGAGCTTTCTTGCGATTGAATTCTCCCAAGGACGGCCGGAAGCGCAAAATGTTCTTGAGACTTTGAAATCTCTTGATTTCGGAGAAGCGATTCTCCAAAACGCCGGCGAGAAAGGCATAAATATGAGATTTCGCGAAATTGACGATGTAAAGCACAAAGAAGTCATTCGAGTTCTGAAAGAAAAATTTCCCGGTGCCGAAGAGCGGCGGTTTGAAACCATCGGGAGCGTTATCGGCAAAGAGCTTAAAACGCGCTCGCTTTGGGCGCTTGGAGCGGTATTGCTGTTCGTTCTGTTATTTATCGCCTGGTCGTTCCGCAAGGTGTCGCGTCCCGTGCCAAGCTGGCAATACGGAATAAGCGCAGTCATCACTCTTTTCCATGATGTGATCATCACTCTCGGAGCATTCTCCGCGCTCGGCCACTATTTGCACATTGAAGTCGGAGCTTCTTTCATCGCCGCAATTCTCACAGTCCTCGCATATTCCGTTAGCGACACCATCGTGGTATTCGATCGTATCCGGGAAAATCTTTTCAAAATGCGGAATGTCCAATTTTCCGACGTGGTTAATGCATCCGTAAACCAGACGATGCACCGCTCCATCAATACATCGCTCACCATCCTGCTGTCGCTTGCAGCCATCTTCTTCTTTGGCGGCGAGTCAATCAAATACTTCGCCCTCACGCTCATCATCGGTATTTCCATCGGCACGTACTCCTCGATCTTTCTCGCATCTCCTATTTTGGTCACCTGGCAAGAACGCCGGAAGAAGAGCTAGTTTTTTCTGGGACTGGACAGGATTTCGTGTTGGTGGTATGGTCTGGATGTTCTTGAGAAGTAAGTTGGCACGAAGTTGGCATGAGGAACTTGACGTATTATATACTTCATGCTAAACTAAATTGTGGAGGGCTTTTAAGAATAAATAATAGCTAATTTAAGCCCTTTTTATGAGCATTATTTCTCCGATAAAATTCGATACCCTTGTAAATGAAGCCGTGGATACGCTTCCTAAGCGCACGAAAATCGTTGTAGCGCGTCGTTTTGGTTTGAAGAACGGCAAGCGGGAAACCCTTGAAGCTATCGGTAGAGATTATGATATTACGCGTGAACGCGTCCGCCAGATAGAGAACGATGCGTTGCGTCAGCTTTCGCGCGAAGAAGTGCTCTCGCAGCTTTCCCCGGCCTTTACATATCTGGAAGATCATTTTAAGGAATATGGCAATGTGCGGGCGGAGGAAAAGATACTTGAACATCTCTCGGGTGAGGCGCATCCGCATCCGCGAAGGCAGGCAATCTTGTTTGTTCTTACTCTCGGCGACAAGTTCGTCCACGAGTCCGAATCGGATGCCTATCATGCGCACTGGGTTACCGACGAGGCCTCGCGCCGAAAGATGACGGACATGGTTACGCACCTGATCGCAAAACTTCAAGAGACGCAATATCGCACCTGGGAAGAAGAAGAATTGCTTAATGCGGCGAAAGCTTATGTTGGCATGGACGATCGGACGGCGCGCTCGTACCTCGAGATCTCAAAAGAGATCGGTAGCAACGTATTCGGTCAGTTCGGACTTACCCAGTGGCCGGAGATAACACCCGCAGGCGTTCGTGATAAGGCGTATCTCGTGATGCGGAGAGAAGGCAAACCCCTGCACTTTTCCGGAATTACCGAACGCATCAACCAGGCAAAGTTTTCTGATCGTAAGGCATATGTGCAGACCGTGCACAACGAACTTATTAAAGACAAGCGTTTCGTGCTGGTTGGCAGAGGATTGTACGCGCTTTCCGAGTGGGGCTATACCCCCGGTACGGTCCGTGACGTATTGGCGGAAGTTCTAAAAGAAAAGGGGCCGCTTACCAAAGAAGAAGTAGTGGAGGAAACGCTGAAGCGCCGCATGGTCCGTCCTAATACCATCGTGCTCAATCTCCAGAATCCGAAATTTTTCATCAGGGTTGAAGGCGGGAAATATGCCCTCGCAAACAGCTAAGTACGCAGTAACACAGATTTTGAGAACATCGCGGGTTTTCCCCGCGATGTTTTAGTGTCTTTGCCGGCGCATATGGTAAAAATTTCGGCACGAAGATCTCGTAGTAGCGCGCGCACTGTTATGGTGTTTGGCGTTTTTGATCGTCTGCATCCCGGACATCTTTTCTTTTTGCGTCGGGCATCTTCATACGGCGATAGGCTCATTGCGATCGTTGCCCGTGCGAGTGCGGTGTCCATGCTTAAGAAAAAAATTCCAAGCGACCCCGAAAAAACGCGTCTTAAGGGGCTTCGAAGGCTCGACGCTGTGTGGCGTGCGATACTCGGTGACCGGGAACAAGGAACATACACGGTTGTTAGAAAATATAAACCGGCTGTTATTTGTCTTGGTTACGACCAGCGGGCTCTTGGGAGAGATATCCGAGAAAAAATAAAATTCGGCATGCTCCCGAGAATCAGACTTATCCGCATACGCGCGTATCGGCCGGAGAAATATCATACCCGGTTGCTATAACCAGAGAGGTGGTCCAAATCGTAGTAGCAAGTTAATTGGCGCAGGCGATCTCGGGTCTTTTCAAAAAACCTCTTTCTGTTGCAGCATCGGGCGCGCATTGATCCGTCTCTAGTGCACCTATTCATTTTGTCTTATACTGGAAGGTAGTATATGTCTCCTCCAACGCTATCCGAACTTGCTCCGCAGTTTATCGCCATTGCCGGCTATTGGTGGATCTGGCTGCCTATTCTTTTAGGCTTTATTTTGGTGCAATCGTGGCTTACATATGTACGCGCGAAATTCAAAGCATCTATCCGCTGGTCGCTGCTTGAGATCCGTGTTCCCCGCGAGCTTAAAAAAACCCCGAAGGCCATGGAGCAGATCTTTGCGGGGTTATACGGGCTTCGCAACAAGGCGGATAATATCATCGAAACATATGTGGATGGCGAAGTGACGCTCTGGTTCAGTTTTGAGATCGCAAGTTTTTCCGGCGACATTCATTTTTATGTTCGAACGCCGACAAAACACCGGCACATCATAGAGGCTGTTTTTTACGCACACTACCCGGATCTGGAAATTTTGGAAGTTTCGGATTACATGGCTACGGTACCCAAGTCCATGCAGGAAATGGATGAAAGCGGATATAGTCTCTGGGGAAGCGAACTGAGGCTTGCCCGAGAAGACGCATATCCCATCCGCACTTATGCGGAGTTCAGTTCAACGGTCGAAGAGGAACAGATCGATCCGGTCTCGGCGCTCGTGGAGATTTTGGGTAAGGCGAAACGGGGAGAGAAAATTCTTTTACAGATACTCGTTCGTCCCGCAGACGATACTTGGCAGTTACAAGGGAAGAAGCTTCTCGATAAACTCAAGACTTCGAACATACACAAAAAGACAAAAGTGATGCCGGGCGGAGATGTTGAAGAAGTGGAAAAAATGATTGCCCGCACACCCGGGGAAGTAGACCTCCTCAAGGCCATTAATCTGAATATCTCAAAGCCCGGATTTGAGACGATTATCCGCTATATGTACTTGGCACCCAAGGATATTTTCAGCACGAACCTTGCGCGCCGCGGCGTGTTTTCCTGCTTCAACCAGTATGCGGATTTTCGAATGAATTTCTTCAGACAGAATTCGGGAGCTCGCACGGAAACATGGTGGGTAAAATCTCCCTATATTTTTCCCGAGATACGCCTTCGCGGGCGGAAGCGCCGCATGCTACGGAACTTCAGAGAACGGCGGATGCCCGAGGAATCATTTTTTTCAAAGATCGCCACATCGGAGGTATTCGACTGGAATGTGAAATCGAAGACCTTCGTGCTCAATACCGAAGAGCTTGCGACCATTTGGCACCTGCCATCGCATCTAGTGCTGACTGCTCCCTTTGTGCAGAGGGTTGAGTCGCGGAAAATAGGCCCGCCGGCAGGACTTCCTATCTTCGGCGGAGAAGAGGAAACGCCCTGGACAAAAAAGAAAAAATAAGAATAAGATAATCCGCAATACTTCTGCCGCGCTCTTGCAATAAAGACGGAATATGGAATCACACCAACTCTATCTTGCCCAAATTTTCACCGTTGGCAACGCGATCATTGATTTTTTTGTCACAACGGACTGGACTCGCGCCATCTTTTGGATAAAAATAATTTCTTTTATTATTTCAGCGGTAATGCTTGTTGGTATCGTGTGGGTGCTAAAAAAGCATCACGGAATATTCGCTGCCGCATATCAAAAAGTCATTAATACCAAGGCAGCAGAGCCGGAGATAGATCCCCAGGTCGAATATTACGAACACGAGGAATGGAGAAATGTGGTAAAACTATGGTCTTCTCATTCGCTTGCGGAGAAGCGCCTTGCCTTGATCGATGCGGACGCACTTTTTGATAACGTGCTTCGCGATCGGAGAATCCCGGGCGAGACGTTCATTGAACGCGTGGCCAGTCCGGAGATGCCGCTGTTATCCAACATGAATGACGTGCTGTTTGCACACAAGTTCAGGAACGAATTGGTGCATGAAACCGGGGCTACATTTGATCTGATAGATGCCCAGACCGCCTTCGCGGCGTATGAACAGGCTCTCAAAGAGCTTAAAATCATCTAAAGACATGCGATGCAAATCAACGAATGCATTCGAATGATACGAATAAAATAACTTTCTTATTCGTTGCATTCGCATCAATTCGTATATTGGCATCGGAGTAAGCATTCTATGACCCATAAACCTCACCCCGAGCCGTACCATGTTGGCGATTTGGCTCCTCATGAAGGCGAATATGTGTGCGTGCCCTGCGGGTTCAAAAAACTTCTCAAAACGGGTGAGTCGTTCAGTGAGTGCCTCTCCTGCATGAAAGACGAAGGGTGGCACATCTTGGGTGCCGAGCAGGACGTGGAAGACGCACTGCTCGACGATACGGATGTTGAAGAAAAAGAACATCACTACCACACCGAGGATAATGAAGAGGTCGCCGAAGGGCTTGAGCTTTGGGAATCGATCCAAAAGCCCGACGAAGGGAGTGGCGGGAAACACGAAGAGTAAAAACGTTGAATTTTGTTGTGGGGACTAAACTTTAATTAAAACTGAGACGAACTTCTCGGCTGTAGATCCGCTGAGCTTCATTTCAAAGAAAGTTTTATTTTATGGAAAGCAAATGGACTTCTTTGCATGGCGAGGGCTATGTGGTAGAAGATCTGGGTCGCCCAGCAGTTTTTCTTATTCCTGCAAAAAAACTGAAGCAACCCATCGGCAACACAACGGTAGAAGAAGACTTGCATAGATTTCTTATAGAGAATTTCGGCGCCTACACATGTCTGACCATTCCCAGCTTTGGCTTTTGGCGGGATATCGAAAAAGCGGCCATTTCCGATGAGTGCCGTGAATATGAGGTGTCATTTCTCGGCAAGGACCGCATTCCGCTTCTTTTAAGAAAGCTTGCAAAGATCGCATCACTGATAGGGGAAGAGTGTATTTACGTAAAAGCTGGCCAATACGCCGGCCTCGTTCATCCATGACCGCCAGAACCCTTTAAGTTTACTACCACGACCGCAAGGCCGTGGTAGTTTTTTGTTATGGTAATCCACTTTCATCTTTCCGATTTTCCGGGTCTCGAAGATCTCGCAGAGAGAGCTCAAGAATTTTCTTGCCCTGATGTTTGCATAAGCGCAGGGCCTCTTCTTCGGATTCGAGAGCCTTCAGGGCTTCTTCGAACGGCTACTCCCGAGCTTGACGAGAGACGTTAAACCTTCTGATATGGCGCGTAGCAAAGAAGTGCGAAAGATGGCTCGCAAAACGTACCAAAGCCCTATAGCTCCTGCCAGAAATATAAAGAAAAAGACAACAAGGTATGTGAGGCTTTCTATATAATGCGTAAGCAATTTGAAAGAGAGGCCAAAGGTATAGCCGAAAAGTCCCGTGAGGCACGCCCATATCGCCGATCCAAGGAGATTATACACGGCAAATTTTTTCAAACGCATCTTGAGGGTTCCTGCGAGGATAAGGGTGGCTATGGTAAAACCGACGGTGAACTTGGTGATAACAATGGCTTTTCCGCCATGCCTTTCAAAGTATGTTCGCGCCTCCTCAAGATGTTCGTTGCTGATCCGCAGATACTTTCCCCAGCGCACGACAGAGCTGGCTCCGCCGAAAAATCCGACCGCATACCATGAAAATCCGGAGAAAGAATGCCCGACAGTGATCAGAGGGATCACCAAAAAAATATTAAGCTTTCCCAGTGAAGCGATGAATCCCGCAAAAATCATGCTATTGAATCCCTCGATCCACGAAGCGCCGAAGAATATGATATACCCCCATCGGCGGATTACCTCATCATTATGCTGCAGGATGTTGAGAAAATGATCCATGGCGAGCGAGTCCATCTAAATTTTGCGTGGTAAAATTTAGGCGGGTGAACGTTAATAAAACGCTTATGCAAAATAGTGAAAAACCCTGCTCCAGTGTGAAAAAATAGTGATCAGAAATCCCCAAGGCCAGAAAGGAGGCAAAGAGGGCAAGCGTGACGGTGTGCCATAGTGTATCCGCATCTCTGCCTTTACGATGTTGCGACCATGTGCGTAGCACGGAGCCGATAAAAAATAGAAAAACCAAAAGCCCAAAAAGTCCGAATTCCGAAGCAATAAGCAGGTAAGCGTTATGTACGGGCTGATACATCCACGGCTCCGGAAGCGCACCCGTGTGGCGTTCGATGTTCTGCACGAACTGACCGGGCCCTACGCCAAAGAATTTATCCGCATCGATCATTTTGGCGGCCCAATAGATTCCCTCAAGGCGTATTTGAACCGCCTGGTCTTCGAGTGCGAGATTCTTGCGGCTTTGTATTTCGTTGGAAAAGAATAGCCATGCGAAGAGAGCTGCGCTCAAAAATATTATGCACAGCGCGTAGATCCGATTTTTTTCTCCGGGAGATAAGACGTTTTTCTTTACGATGATCCACGCGCCCAGTATGGCAAGCCCGATGCCCAGTGCTATCCATCCGCTTCGTGAAAACGTGAAAAGGAGCGACGTGAGCATAAGCGCAATACCTCCCAACCACAGACTGCTCGATACTGCGCCACTTGCGCTTTTTTGCGTGTACGCGTATGCGGACATGAAGATTGCGAATATCAAAAACGCCGCAAGCACATTCGGATGCGGGAGCGTTCCGTAGGCGCGAACGAACGTTGTCCCCAACGCCTCAAATTTTGCAACACCGGCAATGTTTGCACCAATCGTCTGCTCGCCTAAAAACCACAGGCCCGCGCTATGTCCGGAAAAAAATTGGAACCACGAAAGCCCGGCCTGCAGCGCGCCGCTTAAAAAAATGGGAATGAAGAACGCGGCATATGGAAGAGTTGAGAATCTTTTTGAAAGAAGGGCTATAAAAATGACAAAAAGCGCAAATCTTGCGACAAACGCAATGCCAAGTGCGGGGGATTCACTTATGAGCGCAGATACAAGGCCGATGCCAAGGAGGAGCATCGCGCTGAGTCCGGTAAGACTTTTTGGTCGTGGCATGTTGCGGTATGCCGTCCGTACCATCCAAAACGCCACCAGAACCATCATGGAGATATCCGTTGCGTAGAGGAACACCGTGTTGTAAGGAAAATATGCCAAGCTTCCCTGCCATAAGGCCGTTCGTGTTCCGATTGGAACGGTAAAACAAAAAACCGCAATAAGCAGTTTCTCGATCTGTGCCACGGAAAGAGGATTCTTTGCTGTCAGCTCTATTGTGCGAAATACTCTGCGAATGAACACTGATGAAAATTCAAAATTCAAAAATCAAAAATCAAAATTTTGGAATCTTGCGAAGGTTTTGCGCACAAAACCTTCGCGCCTCCATTATTTTGCATTTTGAGATTTGCATTTTGCATTTACTTTGTCGCAGGCCCCTCCCACGTGATGCGTACGACCTCGTCTTCTTTTGACCAATGAATAACAAGGTCTCCCTTAAAGACGCTTTTTATTTTTTTGCCCATGCGCAATGCAAGTTGATTCTCCGATGTGGTTATACGCATGCGCTCGCCCAAGTCCTCCGTCTCCAAAATTCTGTCCATAGGATCTCGCAGGTACGCCCGCTCCCCTATATTTTTTATAAGTCTCAAAATTTCTTTTTTCTGCGTCTTTTCGAATGAGCGCATGAGTATCTCGCCCTCAAAGGTGTGGTCGTGTTTCATGCGGCAGGCGGGACATTCTGTGAATGCTATCTTCGCATCTTTTCCGGATGTTTTTTTGGTGTCTGCAGAATGGACCCAGTGTTTTTTCATGAAGCGGGCGCCGCATGTTTTGCACACACGGGTCTTATCGTCGGCTTTCCCGAACGCATCACTTCTGCCGCCCCAGGTCGATTTGGATCCCCATGAACCCATTTTTGTTTTTATAGATTTTGGCATACATTTTTATCCTATCGTGAATACTATTTCATATACGATGCCGGCGGCGAATACCGTACCCAATACATAGTATACCCCAAGAGGCATGCGGAGGGAATATTCCGGTTGTCGTTGGCCCTTTGCGCGGGCTGCGCGGTGGAGCTTCAGGAGAAGGACCCCCTCTACTCCTCCCAGAACTCCCCCGACGAAACTAATGACTTTGACAAAATCATGTGTTGAGACGGCAAAAAGAACGAGAGGAACGGTAAGTACGGTGAGTATGGCCACACTGCGGCGCATCTTAAGGTCGTAGATAAAAGCATGTTTAAGCACGAGTCCCATAACGATAAATGATGTTGCGACGGTGAGAATACCGACAAGTCCTCCGGCAATCGACATCCATGATCCATAGCGTGAAGCAAGAGAACTTATGGAGTCTGTTGCGGTCGTATTGCCGAAAGCGCCGACGACGCTAAGGGCAAAAAGCGCATAAAGCAGGGCAGGAATCAAAGTGCCGATCGTAATGATTCTTTTCATTTTACCGTCTCCGGCAAGAATATCCCTAAGCTCCGGGACCGCAGCGCCCCCGGCCAATGAAAAAAGTATGACACCATAAGGCAAAAATATATCATGGAACGTGCTCGGCATCGAAAGATTTGAGAAAGAGATGTCCGGAAGTGCGCGGCCGATAATCGCGACAAATATCGTAAGAAGTACTGCGCTCATTGCGACTTCCGCCGGTGCGCCGGTCTTAAAATCGGTAATGACGAAAAAGGCCATGACTGCAAAGAAAAGAATGCTCCATGTTCCGATTCCGAGGACGAAGAAATGGTCAAAGAGCAGTTTACTGAACGTTCCGCCCACAATCGTGTAGGCAAGCAATGTCCCGAATATGCCAAATATCATAAGAAGCGACGCGACGCGCTTTCCCCACGTCCCAAGATATATCTCGGCATAACCGATAAGCCGGTGTTTTTCATGGGTGCGCAGAACAATCTCCCCATAGATAAGGTGGAGCGTCAGTACCACAAGGCTTAAAACCCCCAGATATCCCAGACCGATAAAAAATCCGGCGCGAGAGAACGCATACGGAATGCCGAAAGTTCCAACGCCCACAATGGTGCCGATGAGCACGGCCAGTGCCTGTAAAAATTTTACTGTTTCGGAACGCATAAGTATGCGTAGTATACCATACTATGGTATGATGCGAACCATGAGTATTCCGCAGGCAGGATTATCCATATTTTCCAGGATATTCAACGAACTGCCCGTTCCGGCCGTTATATTTTTCAAAAAATCGAAGAATCAAAAACCTTTGGCAAATGTGTGGGCCAGAAAACTATTCGGTGTCCAGCTCTCTCCGCTTAGGAAAAATCTTCTTTTTTATGCCGTGGGAGGAAAGCTTCGCCGGTATCCTGCCCAAGAACTTCCCTGGAATATCGCGCTTGAAAAAGGCATTGGAGCCCAGAAAGACGATCTTGTCATGCAGGGAGGAAAAAAACCGGAGGTCTTATTACAGGCATTTTCCATGCCCATACGGGAAGGAAAGGAACTTTCTGCGGCCGTTGTCACCTTTGAAGATGTGACCCTAAGAAGAAAACTTGAAGAGGATCTCTACATCCGAACAGTGAAGCTGGAAATAGCAAACGAGCATTTAAAGGACCTCGATCGGGCAAAGACGGAATTTGTTTCGCTTGCGTCGCACCAGCTAAAAACTCCTCTTACGGCCATCCGATGGTTCATGGAGCTTGTCAGGGAAGGGGACGCCGGTCCTATCAATGCGAAGCAGAAAGAATATCTGCAAGATGCAAATAAAGCGGTATTGCGTCTTGTGGAATTGATGAATTTTCTTCTGAATGTTTCACGGATCGAGACCGGTAAGCTTAGTGTTAGGCCGCAGAAGACCGATAGCGTTGAGTTCACGAAGAGCGTGATTCGGGAATCGGAAGCGCTTTTCAATGCGCGGGCGCAAACCTGCAGCTTCTCCGTTGATGTGCGTCTTCCCGCGATAGCGCTTGACGAGAAAATCATTCGGGAAGTGCTTTTGAACCTTCTTTCAAACGCCGCAAAATATACGCCAGCCGGTGGGAATGTATGGGTCCGCATATTTCGGAAAGGCGCTTTTGCGGTCTGGGAGGTTCGGGATTCCGGTTACGGTATCCCCGAAAGGGAAAAAATCCGGATGTTCGAAAAATTTTTTCGAGCTTCGAATGTTCTAAAATATGATACGGAAGGAACGGGCCTTGGACTGTATCTCGCGCGTTCGCTTGTGGAACTTTGCGGCGGAACGTTGTGGTTCACCTCTAAAGAGCACGTAGGGTCGTCATTCTTTTTTACCATACCGCTTGAAGGAACCAAGCCGTATCATGGAGAGAAACAGCTTTCGGAGTACCCAAAGCTTATCCCGACGTTTCACAAGCCCCGTTAGAAGCTGGGATGCTCGCATCAGTATTTTGCTTCTGACGGGATAAACGCGCATAACATTAACGTTAAAAATATACTATGATATCACTTCTTATAGCTGAAGACGATGGACTTCTGCAAAAAGTATTTCAGACAAAATTTGAAAATGCCGGTTATCGGGTGACCATCGCCGGAGACGGTGAGGAGGCGCTCCTAAAAATGCACTCCGAGAGGCCGGATATGCTGCTTTTGGATATCCGTATGCCCAAAAAGGATGGTTTTCAGGTTCTTACCGAAATGAAGCAAGACGCGCAGCTTGCCGATATTCCCGTGCTTATACTCTCCAACCTCTCGCAAGACCCGGATATTGAGACCGGCTTGAAGCTCGGGGCGCTCGATTACATTGTAAAGTCAGATCTTTCTATTTCCGACGTGGTTAAGAAAGTAGAGGAATATTTAAGAAAACGGTGATCCTGCATGATTAAAATCAAAAACCTCACAAAAAAGTTTGATGCGCAAAATGCGGTTACGGATCTTTCGCTTGAAATAGGCGCAGGAGAGATTTTTGCGTGCATCGGGCCGAACGGCTCGGGCAAGACCACGACAGTAAAAATGCTTGCCGGTCTTTATATGCCGACCGCGGGAAATATAGAGATTGGCGGTATATCTTTGGCGAATGAGCCGGAGAAGGCAAAAGCTCTGCTCGGCTACATTCCAGACGTGCCATTCATCTACGAAAAGATGTCCGGAAGGGAATTTCTCGGTTTCGTAGCCGCACTTTACCGCATGCCTTCCCAAGAGATGGTCCGGAGCACGCATGAGTGGATATCGATTTTTCCGGGCCTTTCGGAAGTCATTGACGGCTACGTAGAAAATTATTCGCGCGGCAACAAACAGAAGCTGGCTATTATCGCGGCATTGCTTCATAGGCCGAAGATTCTGCTCATTGACGAGCCTATGGTGGGGCTTGACCCGCAGAGCGTTCTTACGGTAAAAAAGCTTCTAAAAGATTTTTCGCAAAAGGGGCAACATTCTCCGGTGGAGAATGTTGCGGGCGGCCTCCTTGCTTCTGAAAATGGCATCCGCCCAGGAGGCGCAGTGTTTTTGTGCACGCATACGCTTCCGGTTGCCGAAGAACTTGCCACGCGCATCGGGATTTTGGAGAAAGGGAAATTGATCGCCATAGGCACGCTTGAAGAACTTCGCACGAAGACTGGCAAGCCCTCTGCCGATCTTGAAGAGGTATACCTTGCGCTCACGAGCTAGATAAAATAAAAAATTAAATATCAAAAATCAAAATTAAGGAGTGAAAGTTTTTCCTGCAAGAAAAACTTTCACGATATTCCAAAATTTTTCATTTTGAGTTTTGCATTTTAAATTTGCGTGCAGAATATGTTTTTTCTTCAAAAACCTTTTTATATCGCTCGCATATTCAAAACGCGCGATTGGGCGCGCATAATGGTGTTTTTGGCATTCTGCGCAGTCTCGTTTGGTGTTGCGGCCGGGGCCTATCTCGGATTTCTCCGAGGCTTTCGTTTTTTTACAGAAGATCTCTATTTTGGGGCTGCGCTCTCCGCTTATGCGCTTGAGGCAACTTTTTTTATTATACTGATTCTTGTGTTTGCGAGTGCTACGGTATCGGGATTATGGATGCTTTTTGGTTCTGCTGAAAATCAGTTTTTGCTTTCTACCCCGCTTTCGCGCTACAAAATTTTCTTTTTGAAATTCCTGGAAAACTTGTTTGCATCCGCATGGCCCATACTGCTCATTGGCATACCCGCCATTGCCGCATTTTCCCGAGTATATGCGACCTCGCTTCTTTCCGCGCTATCGTTTTCTTTAATATTTGGCGTTGTGTTTGTGGGAGTTGTAGCGCTTGCCGGTATCGCCGATTTTGCCCTCATTCATTTCTTTCGCATGGTATCGGGCAAAAGAATGTCTTTGCTTATCGGGGCGTTGTTTATCGGGGGAGCTTATGTTATAGGACGCGTGCTTCTTCCCATCGATCTTAAGGCGTTGTTTTCTGCAGAGCGTTTTGACGTTCTCTCTGCTCCGGTCGGCCTTATTTTTTCTCATTTCGAAAATACTCCCACGCACGCCGCCGTAGCATTTTTATTTAAAGATTCCGGGGCGGCACTTGGCAAAAAAGCGCTAGCAGTTGTTTTTGAAACGCTTCTTTTCCTCGGAGGGCTTTTTGCGCTTGTCCGATGGTCATATTTTAAAGTGCTTTCTCGTTCGTTTGAAGGTATGTTCTTAGCCCGTCCCGAAGACAGTGCATATATTCGCGCCGGTTTCAAAAAGTTTCCTCTTCTTTGCAAAGGAGCCATCGGGGCGCTTTTGGAGAAGGATATGCTTGTATTTTTCCGCTCGCCGAGAGAGACGACGCGCGCGTTTTTTCTTCTTTTCATGCTGTTTTTGTACCTTTTTCTTTTTTGGAGGCTTAAGGCGCGCGGCATTGAACTTACCCAGGAAATACTCTCAAGAGTTCTTCTGTTTAACTTTGCCGTTATCGGCTATTTTATTACCACGCTCTCTTTGCGATTTGTGTTTCCGCTCATATCTCTTGAAGGAAAAAGTGCGTGGGCGGTTTTCGCAAGCCCCCTGAGACGTATCGGCGTATTTTGGGAGAAACTGTTTTTTGGTCTTGTGCCGATAACGCTCGCAATTATTTTTTTGGCGCTTGGTTCGGTTCGCGTACTTGGTTTAGAGGGGCCGGAGCTTTTCGTGTTTTTGTGGATTGTTTTTGGCATGAGCACGGTTCTTGTAACCCTTTCCTTCGTTGCGGGAGTTTTATGGCCGAATTTTCACGACCGGGATCCGGATAAGCTCTCAACCACCATGCCTGGACTTTTTGTAACCGCCCTCTCTCTTGGCTACGTTGCTCTTGCCGCATTTACAGGTTTTCGTTCCATCCAGGCGTATTTTTTTCAGAGCGAGGCTCTTCTACCCGTTATTATTCCGCTCGCCGCATTAAATCTTTTCACGCTTATTTTTTTGCTTTGGCTCGGTACGCACCGCATCAAGACGCTTGACGTTTCAGCATAATACCGAGTAGCATAAACAACGTTCATGCCGGAGTAGCTCAGTGGGCGAAAAGCAAATGTCTTTGCTTTTTGCGGGCAACTACATTGTTTCCAAATGAATGGGAGTTGTCCCGGAAGAGCAATGTTTTCGCCCCGTACCTTTTGATGCCAGCGTAGCTCAGTTGGTAGAGCAGGCGCTTCGTAAGCGTCAGGTCGTCGGTTCAAATCCGACCGCTGGCTCCAAAAGGTACGGGGTAAATAAGCGTCAGGTCGTCGGTTCAAATCCGACCGCTGGCCCAAGCTTGAACAAAAGGTAAACAAAAAATCGCCCCTCAATAGCATTTGGAGCGATTTTACCCACGCACTTATTTCGATAAGTACGGGGTTTCCTTTTGTAGCCCCGCCAAGGCGGGGACAAAATTTCACTTTTCATATTTCTCAAGATAATACTTGAGCGATAATTGGAGGGCGCTGAATTTTTCGGGGCTTGCGATAATGAATTTCCTTCTCGGCGCCCCCTTAGAACGGTTTACAAAACTGTCTTCTTCCGCCCGTTTTATGCGGGATTTTTCGGTGGGGCTAAGGTTCTCTTTCAGCACCGTCGTAAATGCAAGGTCGTCGTATCCGGCTTCTCGTAAGATGACCTGGGCGAGCATATCCGCTTCTTTCTCTATGCTCCGATCGAAATCCGCAAAAACAAATGCGGTCGCGAAGGCAAGGACCATCAGGTCGTAAGAAGAAGAATTTTTTTCTGCCCTTTCCTGAAGGCGGGCGATATTTTTTTGGTAGAGGCGAGACGTGGCGGTGTGACGCAAGATGCCATGAGCTGCCTCGTGGGCCAGAACTCCGGCAATTTCAGCCTCACTCTCACTCTTCAGAAAGAGCCGGGCGCCAAAAAACACGGTTCCGCCCGGCAATGAAAATGGATATTTGTGCTGAAGGACCACCTGGTTTTTCACGGGGATAAAACGATCGTCATAAAGGCGGATGCGATGATGATGGGGGTCGTTGCGGGCCATTGCGCCTCGTCCAAGATGTTCATCGATGCGCTTCATGTACAAAGCGCTCTCTGCGTGGTTAAAGACAAGGTGGACATCCTGCTGCAGAAGGTCTTCCGATGCATCAAGTGTCGCATCTTCTTCGATAGGTGGCAGAACGCCCGAACGGATCCGGAGTATGGTGCTCTCGATATCCGCCTCAAGGTTTTGTCCTCCAGGCATTGGTAATTCGACAACCTGCGGGATATCTGCCGGCTTGACAGCATTTTCTGAAGATATCTGCGGAGGAAACAGGATGATGCAAAACGCGATCTCATAAAGCAAAGTAAGCGCCAAAATATAGCGAATAGGCATTTTTCGGTAGGGTTTCAACGGACACCTCCATTGGTGTATATAGGTATTGGTAAAGACCTATAGATAGGGTATCACCGGCAGAGCAGGCGTACAATGTATCCAGCCCCACATTTAAAATTTCTAAAAGAGGGCGGGATCCCGCTTTGGCGGGATATTGCTATTTTTCTCTCTCTGTTTATATACTGTCTATCATGCCCGATATTCAAGTTACTGCTCAAACAAACAAAGCCTACCCGGCTCTCCTTAGTAAGATTTCAGATTCCCCGCCACTGCTTTATATAAATGGTTCTCTTCCCGGAAAAGATGAGAAACTGTTTGCGGTTGTGGGGACCAGAAAACCGACTGCCTATGGGAAGGAGGCCGCGATGTATCTTACCCGCGAGCTATGCCGCGCAGGGTTTAGCATTGTAAGCGGCATGGCGCTTGGCATTGACGGCATTGCGCATGAGACGGCTTTGCTTGAAGGCGCGCGCACCTACGCGGTGCTTGGCTGTGGCGTTGATGTGGTATATCCGCAGGAGCACAAAGCACTTTCCGAACGGATTGCGCGTCAAGGCGCGATCATTTCCGAATATGAGCCGGGGACCCAGCCTCTTCCGTATCGCTTTCCCCAACGCAACCGCATTATCGCGGGTATGACATTAGGAACGCTGGTGATTGAAGCAAAAGAGCGAAGCGGGGCGCTCATCACCGGAAGGCTAGCACTCGAGTATAACCGCGAGGTGTTTGCCGTACCCGGCTCCATTTTCTCCGCGACCTCAAAAGGTCCGCACGCGCTTATTAAGGAAGGCGCGAAACTTACAGAGACCATCAATGATATTCTTGGTGAATTCGGGTTTGAAGCCGAGGGCTTGCGAACCAGGCTCTCCGCAAATATATCGGCAGAGGAACAGCGCATCCTTGCCATACTTGAAGGAGAATCCAGGCATCTTGATGCTATTGTCGGCGAGACCGGTCTTTCTGCCGCCCAGGTCCATGGCGCCATCACCATGCTTGAAATAAAAGATGCTATTCAGCATCTCGGCGGCAATATATACGGGCTCCGAAGAAATTGACATTTAAGGGACAACTTGCTAAACTTTTTTCTCGGTTCCTTTACAATTCTCGCGCATAAATCTTGACGGCTCTCGAGGGAGCCTCGAATGCCCAAAAGGAGGTTTTACAATGAAACGTATTTTCGGATTTGTTTTCGTTTTGGCGATTCTGATTTTTGTTCCGTATAGTCTGAAAGCGCAGGAGACCCCTGCCGCAGACACGTCGTTTTCTCCGGAGCTTGTGTGGCAGATTTATCTTCTGAAGAATCCGAAGGCGGAAGATGTGAGTAATTTGCTGGATGATTTAAAGATTGGTGAAGCGTATAAGGCGCTGGCTGCGGAGTGGCTATTGAGTCATGACGATTTTCTTCGAGGTCCATATGGAGAATATACGCTTCGGTCCATCATCTATTTTTCGCCGGAACCCTACAAGCAAAAGGCCTGGGAGCAGTTGAAGCTCTCAGAAGATGACGTGGAAATCGTTATACTTCTCGTGAGCGATAGGGGATCGGTCCCAGAAAGGTATAAAAATGCTGCGGCTGAAGAACTTCTGAAAAGATCTTCTAGTAGAGATGATCTTTATAGCATAATGGTAGCTGCGCCCAGAGACGGAGATCGGGAACTTGCTGCGGAGAGGCTTATAGCTGAAGGTAGCGAGAGTTCCCTGGCATGGATTGTGGTAAGAGCGCCAAGAGAAGATCAAAAATCAAGGGCGTGGAAGAAATTTATCGAGCTTCTTCCTGAAGTTATTGTCAAGGAGCATACCCGTCACATTTTTTCTTCGATGAGGGGCAATATTAGATACATCGCAGACAGTGCGACCGAACCCTACCGAACCGAAGCCCAGTTTCTTCTCAATCTCCTTAATGCCGATCCGGGTCAGTCTCTCGAACTCATGCACCAGAAACCTTGAAAATTCATCAAATACCCACGAGCGCCAAAAGCGCTCCTTTTTAATATCAACTTTTCACTTTGTGTTGCGCGTGATACGCTGGAAATGGAAAGTGCTATAAATTTTAGACAACATCGGCATGTGCGGCATTGTAGGATACATCGGAAAAAAACAGGCCTTTCCTATACTGATCGACGGTTTGAAGCGCCTTGAATACCGCGGATATGATTCGGCAGGAGTTTGCGTGTTGGAAAACGACACGGCTTTTTGCGTGCGCTCTCCCGGGCGCATTTTAAAATTGGAGGAAAAAATAGGAGATGTCGCCGTGTCGGGAAGCGTCGGCATCGCCCATACACGCTGGGCAACGCATGGCCAGCCGAATGAGGCCAACGCCCATCCGCACGCCGACTGTACGGGAACTATTTTTGTGGCGCATAACGGCATCATAGAAAATTATCGGGAACTGCGCGATATGCTGGAAAAAGAAGGGCATGTTTTTTCTTCAGAAACCGATACCGAGACGCTGGCCCATCTCATTGAACGATATGACCTCACCATGGTGCTGGAAGATGCGGTGTCGCAGGCACTGGAACTGATTTCGGGAACCTTCGGCCTTGCGGTTGTATCGTTAAGCGAGCCACAGAAAATCGTCGTTGCACGAAGGTCCAGCCCCCTGCTTATTGGCATCGGGGAGGGTGAATATCTGGTTGCCTCCGACGCCTCTGCCGTTATTGCGCACACCAAGGAAGTGGTGTATTTGAATGATGATGAAATTGCCGTACTTACGCCGGACGCCTGGAAGCTACGAACGCTCGACAGACGCGCGCTCACGCGCTCCTCGGAAATTCTTGAGTGGTCGCACGAGGAAGCGGAAAGGGGCGGATATCCTTTTTTCATGGCAAAAGAGATCCATGAAGCGCCGCTTGCCGTTGAAAATGCTCTGCGCGGGCGTATTGTTTTTGAAGAAGGCAACGCAAAGCTTGGAGGCTTGGAAGATATTGCCGATACGCTCCGAGCAGTAAAGCGTCTTATCATCGTATCCTGCGGCACAAGTTACTATGCCGGTCTTTCGGGGGCCATGATGATCGAGGAATATGCGGGCATTCCCGTTGAGGTTTATAACGCGTCGGAGTTCCGTTACCGGGCGATACCTTTTAACGAAGGAACAGTGGTGCTTGCAATTTCCCAGTCGGGCGAGACGGCCGACACTCTTGCGGCGATCCGCGAAGCAAAGAAAAAAGGGCTTTTATCGCTCGGTATCGTCAATGTTGTAGGCTCCTCCATCGCGCGCGAGACGGATGCGGGCATCTATAACCACGCAGGACCGGAAATAGGCGTGGCAAGCACCAAGGCGTTCATCTCTCAACTCACCGTGCTTGCGCTTCTTGCCGTATACCTGGGCCGCATGCGCGGAATGTCTTTTGAAACGGGACAAGAAATTCTCCGGGAGCTTAAGGGGCTTCCCGCGTGCCTCGAACGTATTCTTAAAAAAGAAAATGCGATTAAGGCGCTGGCGGAAATTTACACAGGGTTCGAAAATTTTTTCTTCATCGGGCGGAGATATCAATATCCAACGGCGCTTGAAGGGGCGCTTAAGCTTAAGGAGATATCCTATATCCATTCGGAGGGATACGCGGCGGGGGAGATGAAGCACGGCCCCATCGCGCTTATCTCCAAGAAATTTCCTACGGTGGCCATGGCGCTTACCGACAGCATGTATGAGAAAATGATTTCCAATATTCAGGAAATAAAAGCTCGCAAAGGGCCGATCATCGCCATTGCCAATGAAGGAAATGAAAACATAAAAAATATAACGCAAGATGTTATTTACATTCCAAAAACGCTTGAGATGTTAATGCCCATTCTTGCGGTCGTTCCTCTGCAGCTTTTTGCGTATCATGTGGCGGTACTGCGCGGATGTGACGTGGATAAGCCCCGCAACTTGGCCAAGAGTGTCACTGTTGAGTGAGGCGGACAAACCCCGTAATTTCAATAAACCTTCCCCCGCTCCTAAACGGGGTACTTGATAAATACAATAAATAGGTGCATCAATTAAGTACAAAGAGAGACCTTTGAAATTAAAGCTAATGTACTATAGAAAATAGGGTTTCGGCACAGCGGAAAGCGGCTTTTAAAATGGCTTTTTCCCGCTGCGTCGAATACTCACTGTTCGCGTAGCTCCTGCCATAACTTCGGCAGCAGATTCCATCTTCCCGAAAGGGAAAGAAAGAGGATTGCCGTGGATGAGGCAACCTTTAAGCAGGCCATAAACGCGCTCAACCTCTTCGACCAGTTGCATTTGTCGAAAGACAGAGGCGCACTGCAAGATCATTACGGAGCAGGGCTTCTTCCTGCTCTACTGAAAGTCCACCCTTCGAGAGTGAACCGGCATCTTTTCGAGCTTGCACTGCGCGGCGTCTCGGTCGCCGATCTTGCCGGTCCCCAGATCATTTCCATCGACCGTTCCAAGGCTTTCGATCCGGCCGCTCTACTCGGCGCAGGCTGGACCATTTGGAAAGGACCGGCAGATGGCGATGGTTTGTCTGGTGCAAACGATGAAGACGAGCGTTCTTGCGCACTCACCGAAGCGGATCTCTCCAAGATTCTCTTCGCGGATGCACTCAAGGGCAAGGAAATGTTCATCACCGGCGAGGAGCGCGTCAAACGTCTTAAGAAAGCGGGGCATGTGCGCCTGGATGCCGGAATCTTCCAGTTCCTTTGGGAGAACAGGAATCGCATTCCAAAGAGCTGGGAGGAGAAGATCAATGGCAATATCCGCTACATCTTCTTTGACGGCACCATTCTTCGCGACCCGCTCGGCAACCGCTACGCATTGCATCTCTACTGCGGCGCTAGCCAGTGGGGTCGGGTCTACGACTGGCTCGGCAATAACCGGGGTGCCAGCAGTCCGTCCGTCGTGCTCGCCTAGCTCTCTGAATTTTTTGCAAAATATCAAAAAGCTCCGCAGTATTGCGGAGCGGTTTTTTTAATATTTATGCAAGCACTTCTCATGGCAGACCTACAGCGTGAATTCCGTCCGGATCATCCCTCGACCGTCTCTGTATTCAGTATGAAAGTTGTATAAATCTTTAGTTACGTCGAAACTTCCACCAATGAGACAGCCTCTGCCGATCTTCACTCCTGGCATGAAGTTGGCGAGCGTTGCGGTGCGCGATCCCTTTCCCATCACAATGCCAAAGTGTTTCAGACCGGTTGAGATTTTTTCTCCCCTCACAAAGCTTGTAATAGCCTTCCCATCAAAGCGCGAGTTGGAGATGTGCGTTCCGGCGCCAAGGTTGCAACCCTCGTCAATAATGGAATCAAGCACGCAGGCGTTGTGCAGTTTGGTGCCGTCGCAGATGATGCTGTTCTTCACTTCCGAGTGAGCGCCAATAACAACATTTCTGCCGATGTAGGAAGAGTCTCTTACGAGAGCAAAGTCTCCGATGCGAGCACCCTCGCGTATGACGCATGGCCCGCGTACCACGGCGCTTCGCGCGATGTAGACGGATTTCTCAATATGAACGGGCCCCTTAAGCGTTGCGCCCTCTTCAACATCAAAGGAATCCCGCATCTTTTGCTGAAGATTCTGCATAAGCAGGCGATTGAGTCCTAAAAGATGCCATGGGTATTTGAGCGTAGTCTCGGGAATATTGTCGACGGGGACGCTCCAAACGGCGCACGTTTTCGCGTAAGCATCCAGGGCTTTTTCAAAACTTTGCGGACCTGAAGGCAGTGCCGCGAGTGTTTCAATGAATTCTTTCGTAAGCCGGTAAGCGCTCACGATTCTTCTCGGATGCGGTTCCGGCCAGACCATAGGTTTTTCAATGATGCTCTTGGCTTTCGAGATCACACAGCCGACTTCCATCGTTTCAACGATACCGTACAGAGAAGGTGTGTCTGTTGGCGTTGTGGCGATGAGAACGCTTTCTTGGCTGCATTTACAACCCCCGACGACCCTTGCTTGGTCTTTCAGGGAGCCGATTAAAACATTAGCGTATATTTTATCCGCGGCAATGACATAGAACGCCTCTTCCGCAACATGCGCGGCCGCTTTGAGCAACGCGTCTCCCTGGCCGTCTGCCCGCTCCTGCGCGACAAAGACTACTTCCAGATCGACCGGGACTTCTTGCCGCATTCGCTCGACATCCCGGGGCTTTGCGGTGATAATAACTTTCCGAAAACCATTTTGCAAAAGTCCCCCCAGAGTCATCCGGAAAATGGTAGAGCCCTGGTATATGGGATAGAGCGTTTTGTGGCGGTCTTGCGCCAGCGGCCAGAAACGGGAACTGTCTCCCGATGCGAGTACAACCACCGTATTAGTACACATTCGGCGCCTCCTTAAAGAGCCATGCTCTCTTTGTGTTATACTGTCAAATAGCCTGTTTTAGACACTGAAGCATCATTCTATTTGCCAGTCAACTATGGTGTTCGTATTCGATCTTGACCATACTTTGCTCGACACAGAAAAACTTCTGCGCTCTTATGTGCGGGATGCATTGCGTCCTTATGGCGTATCGTGGCAGATTTTCAAAAAAGCGCTTTCAAAGGACAAAAGGCTTCGCTCTCGCCGCGGTTGCGCAACGCCCAGAACTATCTTCTCTTCGCTCTCCAGTATCACAAAAAGAACATATCCTATTTCATTGCAAAGGCAGTTGCTGAAGTATTTCCGAATCCATGCGCATAATTTTTTTTATCCGGATGTTTTTCGAATTCTGCCGACGCTTCACGGAAAAAAAATTCTGCTTACAAAGGGAAACCGCGTTATCCAGGCCTCCAAATTACAACACGCATCCGTTCGGTCGCTTTTCGATCGAATACAGGTAACCCCGCATGTCAAAGCAGGCCGTCTCAAGCGCATTGTCGCAACGTTTCCTCCAGGAGAGCGCATCATATTTATTGATGACTGGCACGAAGAGCATAAAGCGGCGCTTAAAGTCATGCCGCAACTTACAAGCGCGCACATGATACGGAGGGGACGCGACAGAAAGCGAGTTGCGCATAGGCGGTGTTTTATGGTACAAAATCTCAAACAGCTTAAGAGCTTGGTTATCTCCATGAGCTTGCCGGAATATGCAGACAAAAAACATCGAAACTAAAAAAAACATTGTGGTCATCGGCGGAGGAACCGGAACATATACGGTGCTTTCGGGTCTTAAAAAATATCCCAACGTATGGCCAACTGCCATCGTGACCATGGCCGATGATGGCGGATCTACCGGCGCGCTACGCACCAGCATGGGAGTCCTGCCGGGGGGCGATATCCGAAGAGCCTTGGTAGCGCTTTCCGAAGCCGAAGCGGAAGAATCTTTGCTTAAGCTTTTTAACTATCGCTTTCCTTCCGGCGCGGTCGAAGAGCATAGCTTCGGTAATTTATTTCTTGCTGCGCTCGAAAAAATCTACGGAGGATTCGATGATGCCGTTGATGAGGCATCGAAAATTTTGCGCGTGCGAGGCTCGGTTATTCCGGTAACGCTGGATAACGTGCGGCTGCACGCCCGCTACAAGGACGGCCTGGAGGTCCATGGCGAGACAAATATCGATATTCCCAAACATGATGCGAGCCTGCATATTGAAAAGGTATGGCTTGATCCGGCCGGCCGGCTTAATGCCAAGGCCCGCGACGCCATCACCCGGGCGCATCTTGTTGTGATAGGGCCCGGAGATCTGTACACGAGCATCGTGCCGAATCTTCTGGTAGAGGGGATGCGGGAAGCTTTGCGGGACACGAAAGCCCGGAAAGTATATATCGTGAATGTGATGACCAAGCGCGGAGAAACTCACGGATTTTTAGCGCATCATTTTGTGGAGGCCATTGAGCAGTATCTTGGGAAGGGGGTTCTGACGCATGTGCTCTACAACACTGCCGAACCGCATAAAGAGCATCTCGATCCGTATGAAAAGGAAGGAGCGGCATTTGTCCGGTGTGACGTATCTTGCCTGCCGCGCGATGCCTACCACTGCGCTCCCCATGATGTTCTTGCCGAAGGTTCTCTTATTCGCCATGACCCGGATAAGCTGGCAAGGGCGCTGCTTTCGATTGTCTAGGACTTCGCCGGCGAGTTGACTTTTGGAAATCTCTGTTCTATGATGCCATCTTCATTCTTTGAAAATATTGGAGGCGCATCATGCCCGAAGATGAGAAGGTCCGCGAGTGTGTAAGTCTCATCGTACATCCCAAGATCGATGAAGATTTTTTTGCCATCGGACATGTGTTGCTTTCCCGCTCTACATGTCTAAAGACCCAAACCGCCGCGCTGATTGTGCAGGACGGTAAGATCGTTTCCTATGGCTACAACATGTGCTGTCCGCAGGACCAGCTCTATGGCCTTCCGGTTGTTGAATGCCCCCGAATGCAGACGCAGACCGGTGCGGCTTATGAGCTATGCAAGCCAATCCATGCCGAGATCGTTGCGGTCATCAACGCGTTTGGCATCGGACACGTTGATCGAAAGACGTTGTGGCATTTCCCGGGATTTACCAATAAGCTCGCCGGTTACCGGGATTTTTTCAGGGGTAAAGCGATTTTGTATCTTCTGGGGCATTATTGGGCCTGCGAGGAATGTGTGGCGTTCTTGAAATACGTCGGCATCACAGAAATTAAATTTCACGACATGAGCGGCGGCGCGACGCTTCAGAAGTACCGGTCGCAGAATCTCACAGGATTGGAAAACGCCCTGGATGTCTCTGGATGCATTCTTAATGGCATCGTTTCGGTCGTAATTGAGTCTGGGCGCGTTGCAGAATTTTGTACGCGAAACAGCGTTGACAAAAAAGATGTTCATGAACTTTCGGTAGGGGAAAGCCCCAAGGAAGGCCATCTTTTGTTCATTCAGGTTGCGCATGGTACCGAGAAAGACCGTGTGACGGCGTTCGGAAAAGATGCTGTCGTGAAAGAAGCGCGCATTCTTCTCACAAAAACGGCTTAAGAGCCAACTACCCCTTCAGAGGGGTTTTTTAATTGTCGCAACGGGGAGAATGATATAGTATATAATGGTATGCCAAACACCATACAATTTTGCGGAGGAGCGCGCCATGTGACGGGTGCCAATTATCTTGTTACCATTGAAGGAAAAAAAATTCTGGTGGATTGCGGGATGTTCCAGGGATGCCATGACTGCGAAGGCCGGAATTTCAACAACTTTCCCTATATTCCCTCAAGTATTGACGCGCTCTTTATAACTCATGCGCACATTGACCACTCGGGTCGTATTCCTAAACTTGTCAAAAATGGTTTTCGCGGGAAGATTTTTTCCACGGCTCCGACGAAAGACTTTTCCGAAGTGCTTCTGCGGGACAGCATGCATATCATCGAGGAAGAGAACAAGAAGCGCGATCGTTCAATGCTGTTTGACGAAGGCGATCTCCAACAGGCGCTATCGCAATGGGAAGTGATGCCCTATAAGACCGCTGTAGATATGGGGGGAGGAGTTTCCGTTCAGCTCTATAATGCCGGGCACATTCTTGGTTCGGCAATGGTAGAGATCCATGAGACGCGCAAAGGAGGCAAAACCATTCTTTTTACGGGAGATCTTGGAAATCCGCCATCCGCTTTTGTGCCCGATCCGGAGAAAATCACGCATACGGATATCCTGGTTATCGAGTCCGCGTACGGCAATCGTCTGCATCACGATAGCGCCGAACGCACAATATTGCTTGAGCGCGCGGTCGAGGATGTGGTGTCGCGCAAGGGAGTTCTTATGATACCTGCGTTTGCCATGGAACGGACGCAGGAACTTATTTTTGAGCTGAACGAGCTGGTGGAACACAAGCGCGTTCCCGTGCTTCCCGTCTTTGTGGATAGTCCTCTGGCAACCAACATCACGAAAGTATTCAAAAAATACCGCGCGTTCTATGACGGAAACGGACATGATTCCGGAGACGATGTGTTTTCGTTCCCCGGTCTGCGTTTCACCCAGAGCGTTGTGGAGTCGAGGGCCATCAACGATGTTCCTTCGCCGAAAGTCGTTATTGCGGGTTCGGGCATGTCCAACGCCGGGAGAATTTTGCATCACGAGCGACGCTATCTCTCCGATCCCAACAGCATCCTGCTCATTATCGGCTATCAGGTTGCGGGGTCTCTGGGAAGGAGACTGCTGGACGGAGAGAAGCAGGTGAAGATGTTCGGTGAAATGCTCGATGTTCGGTGCGAAGTTCGGCAAATTCAGGGGTATTCCGCACATGCCGATCAGAAGCAGTTGTTCGATTTTGTCGCAAGTCTCGAAAAGCCCGTTGAACGCGTGTTTGCGGTACAAGGGGAGGAGCAGGCCGCACTTTCCCTGGTACAGCTTATTCGCGACCATCTGGGCATCGATGCGAAGGCGCCGATGTGGCAAGATGTGTATGGGATTTGAAGTTTTGCCGTGGACGGCTCGCGTATATTTCCCACCTCGTCATTTTTCTCCTCCTGGGTAGCCATCATTTTTCAGAAACACGGAAGCTACCCGCGAAATGCTCCACTGGAGCATTTTGCCCAAGGGAGGCGCACGTTTCAGCCCTCCCAAAGTTAAAGAATCGATCCCTCCCTTGAGTTCCGAAAAATTGACTCGCTGGGCAACATGGCTCGCTGACAGCAAAATTTCTGAAAAGGGAGGAAGAATATAGGTAAACAAAAAAACAACCCCGCTATGGCGGGGTCGTTTTTTTATTTTATCCCTTGCGTGGGAAAACACACGACGCTAGGATGCGGACAATTGCTATTGTGAAAATAAATTTTCTGGCGTAATCTGTAGGCAATTGGTGCCGATGTAAAGAAATCGGCTCCAGGATATCTCCGAGGCGTACGCTCGTGGAGGGACCAACGTACCCATCATGAAAAAGTCCCGGGCATCCAAGTGTTAAAAGGAGCTAATTGCCTACAGATGACGACAGAAAACATATTAAAGTGTCAAGTTTGGCATTTGTGAAAGCAATGTTTGCCAGAGGCCCTAGATCAGAGTGGGACGCGGAGAGAACAGTAGAGTTTAGCAGAAACTATGAAAAGTGTCAATGCTCCCACAAATCCATATCCCCAGGAGCTTGACCGAGCGCTTGATCCAAGTTTGCGCCCAAAAACATTCGATCAATATGTCGGGCAGGAAAAGGTGAAGCAGAATCTCGAAATTTCCATTCATGCCGCAAAAAAACGGAAACAGCCCATTGAACACGTGCTGCTCTATGGGCCCGCCGGACTTGGTAAGACGACCCTTGCCTATCTTATTGCTCACGAAACCCATTCAAACCTGAAAGCGACGTCCGGCCCCGCCATAGAAAAAGTGGGGGACCTCGCTTCCATTCTTACAAATCTGGAGGAAGGCGATGTACTGTTCATTGACGAAGCGCACCGGCTGAATAAAACCATTGAAGAAGTGCTGTATCCGGCGATGGAAGATTATCGCATTGATATTTTGATCGGCAAAGGCCCTTCCGCGCGCACCCTGGCACTTGAAATTCCCCGTTTCACGCTGATTGCGGCAACCACGCGCATCGGACTTCTTTCCTCTCCTCTCCGAAGCCGTTTCGGCATGACGTTTCGCCTGGATTATTATAATAAAGAAGACATCAAGAAGATATTGCGTAGGTCCGCCCAGATCCTTCAGGTGCACATTGACGAAGATGCGCTGGAGCAGATTGCAACCTGTTCGCGTTTTACTCCCCGGGTAGCCAATCGCCTGTTAAAGCGCATACGCGACTATGCGGACGTGAAGGCCGATGGGAATGTTTCCGGAGAAGTTGCTAAGGAATCTCTTTCCATGATGGAGGTTGATACGCACGGACTTGAAGAAACGGACCGCATGATGTTGAGGGGTCTTATCGAGAAATTCGGCGGGGGACCCGTAGGGCTCAAGACTCTTGCGATTGCCTTGGGAGAAGAAGAGGATACGCTTGAAGATATTTACGAACCGTATCTTATGCAGCTTGGATTCATGGCCCGCACTCCGAGAGGCCGCGTTGCCACTCCGGCTGCCTATGCGCATCTGGGGTTGAAAGCTCCTAAGGGGAATGTGTTGTTGTGAATGTCCATGCCCGCCCAATGCTCCTGCGGGTACATGACGGGTTATTATTAACGAGAGCTTATCTCTTTGCTTATGTGCATCTTGTGCGCAGGGCAAAAATTTAGGCGGGCATGTTGATAACTTGTTTTGAGAAGATCCCCTTATACATGTATAGTATAGGCATGCAAAGTCTTTATAGAGAAACAAGGGCAGGTATCTGGGCGATACTCTTGGGGGCAACGGTGGGACTTCTTATCCTGTTTGTGGGTGCGAGAATATTCTTACCCTAGGGTCGGGATTGACGTTTAGAAATAACAAGCTATACTTCAGGAGAAGCTTTTTTTATTGTCTAATTATTATTTTTTATGAACAATAAGATCGTTCGTCTTTTTGCAAGAATTTCTGCCGCATTGCTGATTCTCCACCTCTTTTTCTTCTGGGCCGCGGAACGCAGCGGGGAATTCATGGGGTTTGAACCGGCGCATTTCAAAGATACGGCGCTTTTATTTTTCCTTATAGCTGTCTACTTACTGCTGGAGAGCCACTTTATAGCGCGCGAGCGGGAAGTGGTTGAAGAGGAGATTGTCTCCATAACCGAGGAGTCTTCTTCGGCGGATATGTCCATGGGGGTTAGTGCAGGCCAGCCCGTTTGGAAAAATCCCTACATTGTCTCCGCGCTTATTGTCGGTGCAGCACTCATCGTTGCAGGCGTTTTAATATCCGGCCCGCGAGAGGGTGCTCAAAAAGCGGGGCAAGGTTTGCCGTCACAGGCACCGATTGCTCCCGCAGCTCCGCAGGCTCCCGCGCCCGGACAAAAAGTGGCGGTAACTTGGGGCGAGACGCCGATCCTGAACAAGAACGCAAAAGTACAATTCATTGAATTCGGTGATTTCGAATGTCCTTTCTGCGGAAGATTTTTCACCGATTCCATGGTGCAAATAAAAAAGAAATATGTGGATACCGGAAAAATAGCATTTCAGCACCGCGACTATCCATTGCCGTTCCACCCCAATGCCCAGAAGGCTGCCGAAGCGGCCCGTTGCGCCCTGGAACAGTCCGAGAAGCAGTACTGGACCATGCATGACTGGATGTACCAGAACCAGACCAACCTTGCCGTTGCTAGCCTGAAAAGCCAGGCCAAAACCATGGGTTTGAATGCTTCCAAGTTTGACCAATGCCTTGATTCCGGAAAATACGCGGCCGCGGTAAAGAAAGATTATGACGCAGGAAGCGGTTATGGGGTCAGCGGTACGCCATCATTCTTTGTGGATGGAGAGCTCGTGGTCGGTGCCCAGCCCTATGCTACATTCGAGCAGAAAATAGAGGCGGCGCTTGCTGCAAAGTGATCACTTTCTAAAGCTGTAAAATAAAAAACGTCCTGCTACGGCGGGGCGTTTTTTTGATGGGTTAAGAAAAAGAAAAAGCGCTGGCCGAGAGCGCTTACTGTTTCCGGAAAAATTGGGAGCAAAAGAGGCCGCGTTGCACCACCTTGCCGCCAATTTCAAAGTCGCTAACCGATTCTTGTATGAGGTGAAGGCCATGGTGTCGCGCAAGGTCGGCTACAACTTCCGGATTCGGCTGAGAAAAGTATTTGATGCGTCCGGTCGAGGATGCGAGAAGTTTGTCATGCGCGCCAGCAACGTTGCCATTGGTGTAACTGGCAAAGAACACGCCGCCGGATTTGAGGAATTCGGCAACAGCTCGCAAGCTCTCGTTTGCCAGCTTCTGTGGCGTATGGGTGAAAAGAGCCGTGCAAGACCAGATGCCTTCCAGCGACCCCACGCCGAGAATCTCCGCCTGCGCGTGCAAATCGTGCATGTCGCCGAGTATAAAAAGCGGCGTATAGGCGAATACGAGATCTTCGTGCAGGGCAAGATACTCTAGGGCTTTCTCTAACATTCCGTCCGATCCATCGAGCGCAATGATGCGAAGCGAGGTCTGCGGCGGAGAAAACTTTTCGATGGTTTTTTTTCCGTTCTTTTCTCTCTGCATGAGAGAAGCCCGGAATAGTGTGTTGGGACAGGACATGAATAGAGCGTCCCGGCCTGTTCCACAGCCGACATCCAGTACGCACGCTCCCTCCGGCAGTAACGCCATGAACTCGATCAGCTCATCAACCACATATTGCGTGTGGGGGTTTGCGGCGTATTCGTCGGCGGTTTCGGTGTACACATCTCGGCTGTGTTGCAGGATTTCGGAGGCGGAAAGGCGCTCCAAAATGCTCGGCGTAGCCTCATCCAGCCGGGACTCAAGCTCTTTTCGGGGGATGCACTTCATATCTTCAAGAGAATCGAGCCTCAGATACTGCAATGCGACGCGTTCCAAAGATGTCATACGCGCTCCTTTTTTGTCAGAATTAAAGTGCTGCCCCTTATGCTATAAGGGCGCCAGTTCAATGTCAATCAAGTGTTTACCAATCACTGTTTGCCGATTATACTGGGAATGACGTTTTGCCCTCGTAGTTCAATGGATAGAACAGGTCCGTCCTAAGGACAAAATGGGGGTCCGATTCCCTCCGAGGGCACCAAAACAAAGATCTTTGATTTGTGCGGGCGGTTACAATGTTTCTGAAAAATGAATAAACCACCCAGGAACACCAAGGCGTATTTACGAGGGGCAAGTTCCATATAGTTTATGAATGAATTCCAGCTTTTTGCACAACCGTGGTGGGTGAATTTTCTTATCGCTATTCCATTCGTTGTATATGGTATATGGCGCAAGAAGGGAATTCCCATCTCAAAACAGACGCTTCTCTTTACCGCTCTTTTTGCCATAGCATTCGGATTTGTTGAATCCTCGGTAGTGGTATATTTGCGCGCCGCAGTGGGGCTTTTGCCGGGATACGGCGGAACGCTCGCGGACGTCGCAAAGCTTTCTGCCGACATCTACCAGCAGACTAAGATTCTGGGTGAGTTGCCAAGGAGTCTTATGATTGTAGAGCTTTTTCGGGAAGCGGCCACGATGGTAATGCTCGCAAGTGTGGCTCTACTTGCCTCAAGAACTCTGCGTGAGCGTTCGGCTATATTCCTTTGGGCCTTTGCTATTTGGGACATCTTCTACTATATTGGTCTATGGGCAACGGTCCGATGGCCATCTTCCTTGCTTACTCCCGACGTTCTATTCCTTATTCCGGTTCCGTGGTTCTCGCAAGTATGGTTTCCGCTTCTGGTGAGCGCCATTACAATGCTTGCCGTTGTTATTTCAAGAAAAACCGGTGAAGTCGAGGTTATAGATAAAAAATAAGTCGAAATATAAAATCAAACTTATGAGTGAACAAGAAGACACAAGTCGTGAGACAGAAAGCAAGATCGGTGTTTTAGGAAGCCGCGAAGAAGACAATCACTATATAGTGAGTGTGCGCTGGAAAGATGGCCTTGAGAGCGAATCTCATTTTCCTGTGAGGGGATTTGAAGTTGTGAATCCCGCGACAGGCAAGCACCTGGGATTTATAAGAGGGGAGAAGGCAGTAGATATTTTAAAGAAGCACGCGGCGGAGTTTTCGCGCGGTGAGTTTTCCTGGCAAGGTTTTGTGTGATCTCTTCTCAAGCGGGCCTATAGTAAATAAGTGTTGCGTCCCGTGCACGGGAAGGGCGGCTTTTATGGGAATTCTATATATCTTGCGAAGTAAAAAAAGTGGGAAGTATTACATAGGCAGTACGAATGATTTAGACAGAAGAATCGCTGAGCACAATTCGGGGAAAACGAAATCTTTACGGAATCTGCGTCCTCTCGAAATAGTTTTCAAACTGGAATACCCCTCTTTGCTTATGGCCAGACGCAAGGAACGGGCGCTGAAGCAGTTAAAGAGCAGAAGTGCTCTTGAAGTCATTGTTAAAACACAGAAGCTGATATTGGGCCTATAGTAAATCGGTATTACGCCTCCATGGCATGGAGGAGGGCGGGGTTCGATTCCCCGTAGGTCCACCAAAGTTGTTCGCATTAGAACCATTATGAAAAGTCCAGAATCAAAACCAGAGAAAAACCCAATGGAAATGCTCGCCGATAGACTCGATGTATTACAAGCTAAAAAGAACGAAGGGCGTGGAGTTTCTTGCATACGAACACTGATTGTGTACTTACGAAGAGGAGACATTGATAGCGCAAGGGCGGTTTGTTTGAATGAAAGTGATAAAATAAAGAGCTATCAAGATATTAAAGAAATACTTGAAAGAGAATTGGTTAAGGAAGATTTTTGAATCCCTGCTAAGGCCCGATTCCAATCTACGCCAATGAAGTCCACAAAATTACGGAGTCGGTGTTTAACCTGAAATCATCATAATTATGCCCACGAGGCTCAATTTTCACAGAATGTGGGAAAGTCAGAATACCTACGTCTTTGATATTGATCCCGGATCCGTCCAGTCTATTTTGCACACCGTACCGAAGATTGCCTCTTTTGCCGACAAAGATTGGCTATATTATTTTGAAAACGGTAATTCTGCCGCATATTACACAGAAGAAGGCATAGAAAAAGCCAAAGCGTCAGGATTGAAAGATTTCCTAGATACAAATTTCGAAAAAAAATATTTTTCCGGCATTAGGGAGGTTCTAAAAACCGCATCGGATTTTCTCAAAAAATTAGCAAGTACTGATAAAACTAAGTCACAAGACAAAGATTTGGCGAACCTGATTGAGAGAGGAGCAAAAATAAATACGGACATTTTTGGCTATTATTTGGCTTGCCAACCACAATATGTGGCCGGCATAGAAGATCACGTCCAAAGGCTGCTCTCAAAAACTATGCCAACTGATAAAGTTGTTGAGACCTTTACACTACTATCGACCCCCACAATTCCAACTAGTATAAAAAAAGAAGAAATTGACTGGCTAGAGTTGTTACTATCTGCCAAGGTCAAAACTCCCAAAGCAGACGCCGATACGGAAAATAAAATTAGGTCGCATCTTAAAAAATATTACGCCGTAAGGGTTGAGGAGCAATGGAAATTATGGGATTTTGAATATTTGTTGTCAAAGTTTAAAGAAGATATAAAAACACCAAAAGACGAGCTATTATCCAGTTTGAAAACTATTAAGAATTTCTTAGGAAAGATAAAGACCGACCAAAATAAAGCCATTCGCAAGAATAAAATTTCAAAAGAAATAGTTTATATTTGTGGTGTTCTGGCAGAAATCGGCCATTGTCGTTTCGAAATGAGAGTGATCGGCTGGATGCCAATCCAGTACCATTTGGAACTTTTGGCCAAAGAAGCGGCCCGAAGATTTTCATATAATCCTGAACATATTAAGTTCGCCCAAGTGTCAGACGTTTTGGGCCTATTCAGGGGAGAACCACTTGATAAAGAAGTTCTAAAAGAGAGAAGCGGCCAGTTTCTGTATTTAATTAAGGACAGAAAAACTTACTTGTACGGAGGCAATGAAGCCAAGAATAAATTCCACGAACTTGTCGATCAAGTGGATCATTCAGCAATTAAGGAGTTTGGGGGAAAAGTGGCAATGAAGGGCAAGGTTATTGGTACAGCGGTTGTATTCAAATGGACGGATGATTTGACCGAGAAAATGAAATTAATGAGAGAAGATTCCATTCTTATCGCCGGCCAAACCAGACCGCAACTCATGCCCCTTATTAGCAAAAGCAGGGCTATTGTAACGGACGAAGGCGGCATTACTTCTCACGCGGCTATTGTAAGCAGGGAATTAGGAATCCCGTGCGTAATAGGAACCAGGATTGCCACGCACGTTATTAAGGATGGTGATTTGGTTGAAGTAGATGCGGACAATGGTATAGTAAAAATACTAATTAAAAAAATAATATGAATAAATTTGAAAATATAGAGGGTGATAACTTTGAAAAAACTCCGGATAAGAAAAAAGCGGCCGACATTGATTTTATCCGCCACAGCGTCTCGTCTTACAAAACATATGGGAAAATTGCAGCTTCTGAAAATCCCTTGCAGCAACTTAACCCCGACGAACAAGCATTGCCCGACCTGCCAGAAAAAGGGATTGAACTCGCAAAACAGGAAGCAGAAAAGTTTTTTTGTGATTTAGATCCGAATAAAATAGTGCTTTTCTTCGCTTCAAGCAACGAAGCTAGAGCCATTGAAACCGCCAATATCTACCGACAGACCGCGCACGCGAAAGGATTCCGGGTGATAAAGCCGGAACACGTCCGGAACAAGCATGCGGAAGAAATCGGTGAAGGTGAAATTCGGGTGCTTCAGAATCTTTCCATATATCCAGACAAAACCAGCAATGTGGTTTTAGACAGCGTATTCAATTCTCCTAAGAAGCGGTCTCCAATCAATTGGGCAAATGTTCCACTTGAGACGAAGGCAAGATTTGAGGAAGCGTCTAAGATAATCGAAGCTGATGATAAAGGGTCGTTTGGCGCCAATCTTGTCGCGCATAGCGATGAGGTCAAGAAAGTGTTGCCTGAAATTTCAACGGCCGAAGAATTGCACAGGACACAATTTCAGAATCTTCTTAGATTGGCGAAATTTGGTATCAATAAAGCAGAGTCTGCGGGTATAGGGAAACAGATAAAAATTCTTGCCTTTGGTCACGAGAACTATCTAATGGACATGCTGGAAAAGACTTTTCAAGAGGAGGGAATAAAAAATTGCGAGAAAATTCATATTGAACTTAAAGGAGACGACATTGTTGGAAAATTTCGAAACAAAGAGGCCAAAATTGATACCATCGCCTGAACATAAAGGAAGAATCTGCATTCAAGATTCTTCTTTCGCTTTTCAAATAGTGAATCAGGACGACTTTTCCAGCAGACACTAATAAGGATTGTGCGCATTTTTCTAAAAACCCGCCATAAAAAGGCGGGCATCTTTCTTATTCCCGAATCAATAATGGATTACTTAGACAAGCGACAGAATGTAGCTTCTCACAGCCTCGGCGGTCCCGGGGCTGCTTAGGGTTTCTCGGTGCTCGTCGAAAGTGCAGACGCGCATGACCAGATACGACCTGCCCTCTTCTTCAAGCGCCCGGAAGTGGTCGGCAAAATAGTCGCTAAGGTTTGCGGTCTTGTCTCCGGGAAGGCTTATCAGGATGTCTTGCGATACGAAGCGTTCAAGCGACGAAGGCGGCACCACCAGTACGGAATGCGAGGGGAGGCCTGTCAGCTCCTCAATGCCTTTTTCAAGCGTGTCCAGTTTTGCCGGAGTGGAAAAGTTTTGAGAGGCAATAATACCCTGCATGGCCTCTTCCGAAGTGCCAAGCGACGTTTGCGCCTTATCCTCACGCTTATCTATGGCGACAAATTCATCCGGGCGCAAAGCGATTGCCGTTTTGGGAAGCTCGCGAGACATGAAGCGCCGGTAATATTCTTGAACAACAGTGTTCTGCGATGTCTCAAAATGTCCCAGAAGTCCAAAATCGGTGAGCGCCCAGAATTCTTCTTCGGTAAAAAGCTTATGCTTCATGAGTTCCGCGGTCATCTTCTGCACCATGCGCTGGGCGATGGCGGAGTTTTTGCGCAGGTACACGTTTTTGTACATTTTTACGTAGAATTCCTGAATGGCCTTTGCCTGATCTATAGCTTTTTCGTCTATCATCAGCTTCCCATTAATAAAGTATGTATGGTGCGCGAGATATTCCACGCCCGGTATTTCGCCAAGCGTGTAGTAGGCGTCGCGCGTCAGGTAGTCGAGCTTCTCGGTGCCCAGGTTCTTGTCGTGTACCGCGCGATACAAGGGATTTACGTGCGTGAACATTTTTTTGAACTCCGAAAAGTCTATACCCGTTTTCTCAACTGCGTCTTTCAGCTGATTAATAATGATGGCGCCATTCTGATCATGGTCTCTGCCGAAACGATCACGGGTCACGTCTTCAACAACGTGCGAGAACGGCCCGTGGCCAATGTCGTGCCATAAAGCAAATGCAATGATGAGTCGTGCCTCATCTTTGTTGATGAAGCCGCGGTGCAACCATCGATCGGCAAGATCCTGTGTGCGTCGGAAGGCTCCCAGAGAATGCTGTTTTCGCGTATGGGTTGCCGCGGGGAAAAGGAAATTGGTAACCCCCAGCTGGTACTTAAAACCCAAAGCCTGGAATTGGGGAACGTCGAGCATAGGTAAATAGTCGGTGATGTTCACGATCCCCCACAACGGGTCAAAGATTATTTTCGTATTTTTTATTGCGTGCGCCACATTTGCACCATAGCATTTTTCAAGAAATTATGCTAGATTCCCTAAGAACTGTCCCGCACATGGCGGAGGATTGGCTGAGTGGGCCAAAGCAAAAGTCTTTGCTTTGGCGGGATAATGCCAAATTAATTTCTTTCTAGGGCGGAGACGTGGCAGAGAGGTCGAATGCGCCGCACTCGAAATGCGGTATACCTTTACGGGTATCGGAGGTTCGAATCCTCCCGTCTCCGCCGTGGAAAGAAAATTTTGAAATAGTGTTCGCCCAGGAATCGGAGGAATCTTCCCTGTTTGTCTAAGAGCGAAGCGATTAGCCACAAACAGCAATCCCGATTCGGCGGGACTCCCGTCTCCGCTTTGGATCGAATCCTCTCGCATCCGACAATATGGACTCACTGCTAAAAAAACCCAGCGCGTGGATTCCCATAGTAATTCCGCTCATCTTTTTTTCGTATATTCTTTTATACATTGCGATACGCGGCATCCCCACTCCCGACCCGAATGCGGATGAGGGAACGCTTGCGCATCTCTTCCAGCTGTGGCTGGTACTTGAGCCGTTTATGGTTGGGTTTTTCGCCATCACATGGTTGCCGCAGAGACCAAAGGAAGCGCTTTTTGTTCTCGCGATCCAAATTGTCGCCGCGCTTGCGGCATGTGCCCCCGTGTTTCTTCTCCACCTCTAGCTTTTGCCGCCGTTTTCTTTCCCGCCCGGCTATACGTGGCGCCTCCCAAGGATTGAGCTATAATTAGCTTATGAAGCACGGACCGATAAAAGGGCTGTTCATGGCCGCCATCCTGGCGGTTGTGCTCTTTATGGGCGGATCTCTCTATGCCTCGGAAAACAATTCCCCGGCCAATAGCATAGCTACCCCGGACAGCCGTCCGTTTTTTTATAATTTTAAGATATTTGCCGAAGATTTTCAGCAGGGATTTATCCAGCTTTGGTACGGCAGGGGGAGCAAAGAGGAAAGAAACTATCTTGAAGAGCGCATCGAGGAACGCAGGGCGGAAATGGAAGAAATAAAAAAGAAGAAGGACTGGGGCGGCGAATATATCGGCGTAGCGGATCACAAGTACGACTTTGAGTTGGAGCTTGGCGACCTCAAGGCAAAAGCCGGCGAAGCGATATATCCTCACGGTGATGCTATCCGGAACGAAAGAATGGATTATGCCCGCGCGGCAAGAATGGTAAAAATTGCCGCTTGGCGCAAACAGATCGACGAAGACAAAGGAGATGATCTCGCCATTCTTTTTGACCAGGTGGAATTGGAAAAACTGGAGAAGATGAATGAAAATGAATGGTACGACGAATTGTCCGAATTATTCGCTCCGGGGGGGCTTTTTGAAGCGGAGCGCTTTGAGAACTACTTGCAGGGAAAAGACAGGGCCAAGATCGCTTTGGAGCGGGCAAGAGAATTTCTTAAAGACTATATAGACGATGAGATGCTGAAAGGAGTAGACGAGGTTATTGCTATCTCGGAAAAAGCCCGAAAAGAACAGCTGGTGAAAGATATAAAAGCCATTATTGATGACGAGCTTCTTAAAGGCGCCGACGAAGCGATAGAAAACTGGGAGAAGGCCCAGAAGGATGAGCAAGCCCGCGCCAACAATGAACTGAACAAGAAGGTTGATGAGGCGGCGCTAAAATTGCAAAAAGCCATAGCCGAGGCAACGCGCGTAGCGCATAAAGCCCGCATGGCCGAGAGGGCAAAGAAACAACTGCCGCCCCCCGTATTGCTTGCGCCTAAGCCGGTTGAGCCTAAACCTACATTAAAACCCATCATCACGGAGACCGTAAAAACCAAGCCGCTCCAACTCATCAACGCCGATCCGAATCTGAATGCCGAGGTGGGTAAATATCGCGCCGTTTACTACGGTGGATATGGGGGATTGCCTCCATATCATTTTCAGCTTGATTCGGGGGTTGGCTTCCCCCCTATGGGCATGATTCTTGACTTGGAAGGTCATCTTACCGGCACGCCGCAGACTGCGGGCACCTCACGATTCGGCGTGTGCGTGGTTGATACGGCCGGCAAAAGCGATTGCAAAATCGTGGTCATGGTTGTAAGTGGCGCGCCACTGGCACCAGCACCAGAACCCGTGCCCGCGCCGGAGCCAGTAATTGATACCAGTATCGCCATAACAGGAACGGTTTGTGTCGGCGACGGCCTTCATATTGATGTCTCGGGAACGGCAAGCGGGCCGGTCGGCGCGAGTCTTGATTTCAGTTATGGCGATGACGCAATTTGCGGAGTTTGGTCCTCAACCGATAGCGGAGAATGCAGAAGGGAGGCGGGCCAGCCCGAAGCAACGCAGTGGACCCAGCGCTTTTACAAAGGACAGGTCAGTGGAGACAATCAGACGGTAGGCATTTATGCTCCCCCGGATTACGTATCAAAAAAGGTTAGATATGAAAAAAACTGTCCATAACGCATGTTGATGCTATGTCGGAAAAAATAAAACAAATTCTAAAAAGGATCGCTGGGTGGCTTGTATACATTGCCGTTGTTAGCCTACTTATCATCGGCCCGAACCTTTATTGGCTGAATTCTTCTGCTCCTTGGAGTGGTCGGCAGGCGGTGTGCGGCGGAGAGAGCAAGGATGGGATACGCTCGGACCTTCAGCGCATCGTTCTGGATGCCGCGGACTTGAATTCCGGGCCGGTAGAACTCTCGGCGGAACTTTCGTATGCCCCAAGCCAGGGGATCTTCTATCTGCGCGACGGCATCTTTTCCGTTCCTCTGGATACTTCCGACTGTCAGGGTCTGGAGGGATTTCAAAACGGCGAATCTTTTGTTGCGGTAAAAGGGACTGTTGAGAAAGACGACGAGATACTTATTCTGGCGGTGAATGGTCTGCGTGAAACGGTTCCCATCTGGGTGCAGATTATGTACAACGCCGGCATATGGGGCGGTATCGCGGGTACTATCATGTTGCTGGCCATGGGGTTTGCCGGGGTCCGCGCTTTATTCCGGAAGCTTTTGGTCCGCATCGGCCGCGGAAAGCCAAAGCCCGACCCGTTGCCG
>JAUSGO010000025.1 GCA_030649025.1 bacterium
ATTTATGGGTAAACAGCTTCGGTCTAAACCACAAAAAAAGAAGCCCTCAACTACCAACCTTTCAAAATAGCTTCGCTTCCTTTGTAACCCTTCCGTTGAGCAGAACAATGTCTACCCGTAAATTGTGTGCATGTATTGTATCATACTATACGCCATATGTCAATACCTATAGGATATGCCTCATCTATTAACCTATATTCATTTTCAGCATATTACAGCCCCTTACTTGACATTATAGGTCTAATATGCTATAGTACAGGTACATTGTCGGAAAGGTTGTCAAAGGGAGTAATCTATCTTCTCTCCCCCTTCCCGACTAACCATTCCCTATAAGGCAGTACCTTAATAACTTAAGAAGCAGGGAGTTACCTGGTTGGAAGCTATTAATCGGTGATTGCACCGAAGTTAATGTTTCCAATCAGATTCATCTCCCTGCTACTGCAAAATAATTCTTTAATGGGATACTTGCTTGCATTGATCTCAGGAATGGACATTAAATCGACTCTTATTTAGTGTCCCTGCCTGGGATCTTTGCTTGCCTCGCTAAAGATGCGAGACCAATAAAAGCAAGATACCTAAGGAAAGGAGAACAAGATGTACTCGAATCAGGCAAGGACTTGGTTGGGGATCGCCAGGCTGTGGATCGAAGAACAGAATGGTGAGGTTACCTTCAATAGAGTATGCGCGGTAATCGCCGCGCTGCTTCACCTCCTGTTCGCGTTCGTTCTACTGGTCGCCACGATCGTCGTGGTGATTATCCGCAACATCGGCTATTTGGCAAACCGCTTCGCTGCCGCCTGGCAGAAACGGTATGGCATGCCGCTTCGGCAAAGCTGCGCGCAGGGGCTGCGCCAGAACGCCGGCCAGCTCGCCGTACTGATCGTCATCATCGCGGTTTTCTGCATTGGAGTCTACGCTGGCTGGTTCAACAACATGTTCCACAATAATGCGTACGCGGCCGACAATGTGGCGGCAATCGCCGAGAATCGTGCGGTTCAGAGCGAGGTCATGGTTGAGGTCATCGGGACACCCTACGTCCCCGGTGAATCCGACCAGAACCCCACCACCACAGCGACACCGACAGCCATACCAATGATTGAACCGGCGCCAACGGCGACGGCAGAACAGATCGCAGCCTACTACGCCAACCAACGGTCTTGCGATATCCATTACACCGTCAAACCTGGAGACACGCTAGGGGCAATCTTCGGTATAAACCCCTACAATGAGTCCAACGGGTACGACCGGTGGGAATGGGCGAAAGCCCAGGCCGAGTATAACGAACTTGTTGACTGGAACATGATCTACGTCGGTCAGGTGCTCTGCCTTCCCGACCACCCGATCCAGAAAGTCACGCAGTAGCAGGAAAAAGGGGCAACGAGCCAGTCACGGCGCAAGCCGAACAATGATTGGCAACCGGGCCCCTTTTCCATTTTTAGAATAAAAACAATGAAGGATTTTTTTATATCGAGTTGCACAGGCAACCGATATCGCTTGCTTCGTTTTGTTACTCATCAAGATTCGTAAGTCACGAAGCGTGCTATAGATTCCCGATTTAATCGGGAATGACAGACTTCGTTAACACAAGAAGTTATTTGTGTAGATTCCCGCTTTCGCCCTTACAGGGCAAGCGGGAATGACAGGTATAACATTTTCTCCACATTGAAATGTGGAGTTTCATCCCTAAGGAAAAATGTTTATTCTTGTTCAATTCATCCGAGCTGAGCTCGGTATTCTTGAACAGTCATATAAGAAGAAGCAAGCCGCGGAATACGAAAGAAAAACCTGAAAACACCAGGTAATTTTCCTTCTCCACGGCTTCGCTCGAACTCACCATCAGAATCCCCCTCACTTGCGTGTCAACCCGGCTTTTGGGCTGGGAGATGCCGAAGGTGTTGGCGCAGAAATCTGAGGATGACAACCTCGATGGCACCCGCTGCTGTGCACATAGCAATGGCTGTACGGGCTGTCTCCGTCACGATTTTTGCATCCCTTACAAGTACACTGACAAGACCCGGCGTCCTCGCACCCTTCTACTCCTGTTTTTGCCACGATTTCCTACCTCCACGGTACATTAGAAATCGAACTTTGCATAAGGATTGCGTTACCGAGTCGGATTTTAGCAGAGAAAAAATAAGAATTCAAATATGATATTTCGAGGCTCTATGATAAAATGAAGAGTCTAGAGGATTTGTCCTACGGCGCTATCGTCTAGTGGTCAGGACGTATGGTTCTCATCCATACAACCTCGGTTCGAATCCGAGTAGCGTCACCCTTCGACAAGCTCAGGGCGAGCACTTCATATAATTATTTCCACCTAGTGTTCGTTTGTTCTATAAAGAAACAAAATACTCAGTGCAAGCACTTCACGAGGAAACTTCGTCGGTGTTTTTCAACTCTAAAAACTTCTTTATGAATCCCGAATGGTGGGAAATCATATTGGGAGGAATTTCCGTAAAAAACTGGCCATAGTTAGGCTCCCCTTCAACTTTGCATAAACAAACAATCGAAATCGCACTTGAATAAGGATGATCTTTCCAGACTTCGGCAGTAATCACTTTTTCGAACTTCGGTTCAAGACCAACTTCCCTTTTAGCGATCCGGAGGCAGGCTTCTTCCAAAGATTCCTTATATCCGATAAATCCTCCCGGAATTTCCCAGCCGTCAAAATCATTGTCCTTACGATAGTTAAGAAGAAAGTCTTTTCCTGTTCTGGTCATGAGTACCTCGGCTGCGGGTAAAGCCAGAATCGAATGAACTGCATACCAAATATCCTTAGGCATATTCGGAATCAGCAGATTCTCTTCTTTTATTTTTTGAACTAAAGCAACGAATGTTTCGGTTTCTCTTTTTTCCATACTTGGTATTTCCAATGAGAGTATATCGTTTTTTTCCGTCCTTGACAATAAAATATAGGTTGTTTAAAGTTAATGAAATTAATCATGAAAACTATTCTTACAGGAGATAAATCCGTAAAGAATTTTTGTTTAGCAATTATTATTCTTCTTCTTTCGTTTGTAGCTATTCACCCCAATGCTTACGCAGCCACCCCCATTCGAGGCTTGGCCGGCGATCTTTGGGCTGACACAATTATAGGTCAGCCAAGTTTTTCGGAAATAACCCCCTACGATATTGTCAAAGATAAACTTTTTCTCTCTAACGGCCTCACCGTCGACCGGTCAGTTTCCCCCGGAAGATTATATGTATACGACAGTGGTAATAGCCGCGTTTTAGGTCTTGATTTGGACACCTGTTATGCGACGTCTTCAGGACGATGCCAGCCGCAAATCGTCATCGGTCAGCCATCTTTTAATACGTCAGCGTGTAATGGCGATTCTGGTTTCCAAAATTATCCGCTAAGAGCATCCGCCTCGGCCGCGACCCTCTGTTCAATTCCGGAAGAAACAAACAGCGTTGGCGAGAGCGGCGCCGGGGCTAGTCTTGCAGTAGACAGTAACGGCGCATTATATGTTCCCGATTACGGCAACAGTCGGGTTTTA
>JAUSGO010000026.1 GCA_030649025.1 bacterium
CTTTTGTGTAATAGGAAGGCCAGCCGTCCGGAAGAAACATCTCGGAGCGCTTGGAAAGCAGTTGACTGCCGCCCGGAATGAGCTGTTTCGCCTCGTTCCAAAGGGCGATTCCTTTTTTTGATGCTGTTTTCTTTTTCATTATCTGGAAATTACAAGCAGTGTTTGTAATGTATGTTTTGCCGCCTTTATATCTTGCGGCGACTTCAGCCCATACCTGACGCACCTTAAAAACTCGCGAATCTCGGCAATAAACATCTTATTTAAATCCCCGTCTCCTTTATACACTGTTTTTCGGACTTTTTCACTCTCAAACACCAACCGACCTTCCCTGAAATCAAGCATAAGCGTACCACGGTCGGTAACCACCTCAAGAATATGCACCGGTTTTTTCCGCACATAATCAAGCGAAATTGAACTTAACACGCCGCTTCTATGTTCAAGAAAAAGCACCGCCGCCTCTTCGCTCTGTATACCGAGTGTATGAAGCGTGCTCCGGAACACGGTACTCTTTTTAATCCCCCCGAGCAATACCGAGAGATAATCCACCACATGAGAACCAGAATCCAGAATTACTCCGCCCCCTTTCTTCCCCGCCGCGTAGGTTTGTTTGTACCTACCGCCCCTCCGAGCCGAAGGAAGATAGTAGCCGAGCGTAACGCGTGCAAAAAGCGGAACTCCACATGTCCTGCGGAGAAGCAGTGCCTGCAGTTTCTGAAAGCCCGCATGAAAACGGTAGTTGCAGGCAACCATGACGACTTTCTTTTTCCGCTCTGCTTTTCTGCGGAGAGCATCAATTCCCTGCAGAGCGTGCGATATCGGTTTTTCAATAAAAACATGCGCACCGGAGTGGAGCGCCTGACGCGCATGAAGCACATGCAGATGAGGAGGAGTGCAGATGAACACAATCTCCGGATGCTCTGTCTTCAGAGCCGTGCTCATGTCAGTATAGGTTCGCAACTTTCCGTTTTGCGAAACAGCAGCTGCTCTTTTCTGCGAAGGGTCACAGATTGTCAGATTGCGGAATCCGAGCGCAAGCAGATTTTTGACATGCCGAGCACCAATTGACCCCACCCCTACTATCAGTATAGATTGCATACTGCCTATAACTCGGTCAATTCGTGTATTGTTTTAATGACAAAATCCTGGTCTTTCCTGCTCAAATCCGGATACAAAGGAATAGAAACTTCCGCCTCGTAAAATGCCTCTGCGTTTTGACACAGCCCTTTTTTGTAGCCGAGCTTTTGGTAGTACGGATGCAGATATACGGGGATATAGTGTACTTGCACGCCGATGCCGCGCTGCCGAAGTTTTCTGAAAATCTCCGCACGCTTCGGTACGAGACGTTTCGCAAGCCGAAGTGGGTAGAGATGCCAGCTGCTTTGCCTGTCGCGGCCTTCAACCGGTGGAATCAAATTCGGATTATGTGCAAAGGCCTCTGTGTAGTGCTCGGCCAATGCGCGGCGCGCTTTTATAAACCTCTCCAATTTGTTGAGCTGGGAGAGACCGAGCGCGGCCTGAAGGTCCGTCAGGCGATAATTATGTCCGAGTTCCTGCATTTCATGATACCAGTCGCCCTGATTCTTTCTCACAAACAAATGTGTATCCTTGGTTATCCCGTGCTCGCGGAAACGAATCAGCTTTGCAAGATATTTCTTGTTATTTGTGGTAATGGCCCCGCCTTCTCCGGTTGTGATGGACTTCACCGGATGAAAACTGAACATGGTCATGTCGGAAAGTCCACCGATACGTCTGCCCCGATACACGGCGCCAAGGGAATGCGCGGCGTCCTCAATAAAAATCAACCCATGTCTTTTGGCGAGCTTTCGCAGTTCATGCAGGTGTGCCGGAAATCCGGCGTAATCAACCGGCACAATGACCTTTGTCCTTGAGGTAATCTTTCGCGCCACCATTGCTGGGTCAAGCGTTCCGGTTTCGGCCTCCACATCGGCAAAAACAACCTTCGCGCCCGTCCACAGAACGGCATTGGTAGTCGCCGCAAAGGTGAGCGGCGAGGTAATAATTTCATCACCTTTTTGTATTCCCGCCGCGGCAAAGGCGGCTTCAAGTGCGGCCGTTCCTGACGAAAACGCAACGGCAAACTTGGCGCCTGTCTTTTTTGCGAGCACCTCTTCAAACTCCTTCACCTTTGGTCCCTGAGTAAGAAAGTCCGATTTAAGAACGCGAACAACGGCAGCTACGTCATCCTTGTCTATCGATTGATGGCTGTAGGGAATCATAAAATGAAATACTAGCGATACGTTCTCTTGCTTCACTGTGAAATGAAAGTTCTGATACTACTGCACAGCTCGGAATATGTTTTGACGTTAATGAGATTCTTTGCGGGTACTATACCTCCCTTATTATCCGTGGCGACATAGCTGATGGTCTTTTTGTTGCAAGCTAACGAAGCAATCAAGCTCATACTGGTCATTCCGATGACTAGTTTTGCTTTAGCTATATCATTGATTATCTTCCTGTTGGCCGACTTGGTTATCTTTATCGTATTCGAATATTTCTCAATGATGTCGTCATATTTACCTTTCTTCTCTGAAGGATGAAATCGTATAATTACTGGTACCGGTCTTTTGAGGGCGCCCACGATAGAAAGGATATCTCTTAATGCCCGAAATTCACTAACGTGATGAGCTGATTTTACCCCAGAGGTATTAGTGGCTCTCCCTACTGGCTCACTCAGAAATAAAATACTCCTACCTTCGGACTTTTTACGTTTCAGCTTATCATACTCTCGGACAATATCTAACAGATAATAATTAGGAATCTGCTTAATCCTGATGCTGGGAAACAATTTCTCCGCCATCTTAAAAGCGGTACGATCGGTAACCCAGATTTGATCGGGGATATTTTCTCGCCAGTCCTTTTTTGGGAAGCCGAACCGTTCCCGATAATTGACAAAGTGGTCTATAAGAGCGGCGGTTCGTAAGCCCAAACGCTTTGCTTCCACCAAGAAATCTACTTCAATACTAGTCATCCAGCCAGTGCCGGTAAGAACTAATTTCGCATTTCGATGTTTCCTTAAAATACCGGCTATCAATCTCCGCTTCTCTGGAGCTTTACTCCACACAATTCCATTCCGCTCCATAATCTTTACTGCCGGCCCACTGGTATAACAAATAAAATCAAAATGCTTTTGATTCGCTAACACATAGGCGGCCAAAACCTCAGCTCCACCAGCATCATTAGTCGCAATTATTATTTCTTTCTTAAACTTTAAATTCATGCCGTAAAATCCCATATCGAATCACATCTTTAAAGCTACCGTTTTTGAAGACCTGTCCGCGGGAGATTCCTTCCGGTTTGAAACCGAGTTTCAGGGCGAGCTTCTGCATGCCCACATTATCCCCAAAGGTGCCGCAATACATCCTATGCAGATTAAGCTCCGTAAAACCGTGGGTCATGATAAGCGAACAGGCGTCATATCCAACCCCTCGACTCCAAAAATCTTTATCACCGATAATGACCGCCAACTCGGCATTCTGATTCAAGAAATCAATATCCTGGAGCGCGACATTGCCGATGTGCCGATCCGTTCCCCGATCAACAATCGCAAGAATGAGGTTAGTACGCGATTTAATGATGCGCTCATAGTACTCTTTCATATTCTCATCGTAATTCGGGAATCGATGATGTGAGTTAAAAAGACAAATCTCGGAATCATTCAACCAATCACGATACACATCGGTTAGATCTTCTGTGCCGATAGTCCTTAAATATACCTTCTTACCTTCTATAAAAGCTTTCTTCATACTATTGTTTCTTAGAACCCATCTCAATAATAACCGCTCATTATATGGATAAAATTGGAACCGTTCTTTGTAGCATATCGTGAAGACAAGTCGCTTGGCTACCCAAACGTCCATATTTCGCCTGCAAAAAGCTCATCGCTCGTCAGCGTAGCTCGCTATGCTTCCTCGCGCTTCGCTTTTTTCGGCAGAAATCTGAACGTTTGTCTTAGCCATTATTATTGAGATGGGTTCTCGTTTTTTTAAGTTCCGCGCGATGCTTGTACACTTTCGTAAAAGCACCGATGATATCGCTTAAATCCGATTTCTTGATATGGGCATGCATCATGTCGTGTAGAAAGAGCTCCTTTTCATGCATCCTCTCTACTACTGGACACATACCTTTGCGATATACGGCCGCTTTTCCGCTCGGCAAATTAAACGGATAACCTTGTTTGCCAAAACCGGCCTTTTTTTGAAAAATCGGCAAGAGATAGAGCGGTTTGACATATCCGACGCTTATTTGAGCTCCTTCCAACTCTCGCAACTTTGTTGAGGGCAGTTCAGCTTTGACGGCCTTGATGAATAGATCCCGACTGATACCAACACGGTGTTCATCAAATAAAAACGGCTGAACATAATAAGCATGGGTTGCTCCCGAACGAACCGGGGCTGGTGTAATACCGGGAATCTGCGCAAGCTTGTCGGCCACATAACGGCAATTATCAACCCGAGCCGTTAATAACGGTTTTAACTTCTTCAATTGCTCTCTCCCGATAGCGGCCTGGATTTCCGTTAGGCGAAAATTGAAGCCGACCATATTGATGAGATTGGTAACTCCCTTATCTCCGACTACCGCTTCCGCATGGTTGCGAATTAATCGTATTCTATCGGCCAAAACATCGTTATTGGTTACGACCACTCCTCCTTCTCCCGTATGAATATGCTTATGGTAATTAAGTGAATAGACACCGATATCGGCCAACGTGCCGGCAAATTTACCCCGGTAGGTGGCTCCGGGCGCTTGAGCGCAGTCCTCAATTACCAATAGATTATGCTCTTTGGCCAGTCGATTAATCGCAGTGGCATCATAGGGCTGACCAAAGATATCAACGACAATGAGTGCCTTAGTTCGAGGAGTTAGACGCGCGCGAACCGACTTTGGATCCAAGCAAAAGTAGTCCGGCTCTATATCGGCAAATATCGGAATCGCCCCATACCAGAGCGGAGCGGTAGCCGAAGCGGACATGGTGTAGGGTGAGACAATAACCTCGTCGCCCGGACCGATACCGGCCGCGCCCACTGCGCATTGCAAACCTGAAGTGCACGAATTGACGGCTATAGCGTGTTTGACGCCAAAATACCTGGCCCATTCTTTTTCAAAGGCCTGCACTTCCGGGCCACCGTAGAAATCTTTGTCCCAAGATCCTAAATAGCGGGAAAGTATACCTGAATCAAGTACCCGGCTAGCTGCCTTTTTTTCCTCTTTACCAATAGTACGATAAGCCGGAAAGAGTTTAGTCCGAACGGGTTGACCGCCATTAATAGCTAATTTAGACATAGTGTTTCCTGAATTTCTTACCGGTTAACAATAACTCGCAAACCCGTTGCGTTTTCGCCGCGTCTTCAACCCTGCCTATCAATAATTGACCGTGGCTTAGATAGTGAACCACATTGTCAACCAGCGCAAGCATCGCCCTATTAAGGGAAGTCCTTTTGCTCACGGGTTTAGATAAGCATTGATATCCGGCATATCTGTGGTCTTTCCCAACATCTTGGACAGAAATGTAAAAACCTGAGTCAATCAAACGGATGCGACATCTTTCAAAAAGGATATCAAGTTCAAAGAGTGAATACTTGCGTTCATCGCCAACCATTAAATGAAATTGTTTACAAAGCTCAAACTCCAAACACCCTGATATGTTTGTATCAGAAGGGCTATAGTCTGCAACCGCTAGGGTTGTTACGACGCTCCTGGCCTCTCCAAATAGAAAGCGGCACAGGTCGATCATATGTGACCCGCTGTGAAGGATTCCTTTGGTGTAGGTACCGCTTGCGCACAAAACTTTCCCGTATTCTCCGGTAGTTATAGCATGCTGAATTTCTTGGACAGCGCGGTCAAAACGACGGGGATAATTGACGACTACTGGAATACCCAGGTGACGGTAAAGGCGGACGATTTTTCGCGTGTCGGCTACATGCAGAGTGACTGGCTTTTCGCAGATAACAATTCGTGGTCTATAAGGGGCAATCTTCAATAATATACCGAAATGAGACGAATCCGGCGTGCAAATACTTACTATTTCCGGCTGTACTGTTTTCATCATGGTATCCAAATCGTCATATGCCTGGCAGCCCCATTTCTTGGCCTCGCGGCGAGCCACACCCTTGTTGGTATCAAACATGCCCATTAAATCAACCCGAGGGTGCCTGTCAAAAGCGTGAGCGTGAGTCAACACCCCCCCGCTTTTAGGAGAGTCAAATTGTGAAGCGATTCTGCCTGCACCGATGATAACGGCTTTGAAGTTAGCCCTCGATTGTTTTCTTTGTTTTGACATGTTTGTTGATGGTCAGCAACTGCGGGTTGTTTCTTAAAAAGGTTAGTACCTCCGAGACGCCGAAGTTCTTATTGACGGGCAATAATCTCTCAAAAATGAGACCTACTAATTCATAATCCGCTTTCTCGTCAAGAGTCACGCGCAAATCAGGCCAGAAGTGCTCGTGTTCCTTGGGCAACCAGCCATGTAAGGCAAACCTCTCTGGGTGACTGTATAAGTACAACGAGACATGAACTCTATCAATTGGGTCCTGGGTGAGCTTGTCAACCTCCGCCAATACCGCTACAGGAAATACTTGCACATCAAAACCGTCTGGATAGGACCTCGGAAGGGTATTAGAGGCATAGTCAACATCATGAGAGAAAAATTCTTCAATCCCGCGATCTACCAACTCACCGTTTACCAGAGGACAATCTCCTGTTATCTCGACAATAATATCGCCTTGTACCGATTGCGCGGCCAATAGTACCCGAGACAGAACATCATCTTCGCTACCGCGAAAATAGGTAACGTTTAGTCTCTTAGCCAACGAGACTATCGGGTCATCGGCGTGGTTAGTCGTAGTAGCAACGACAATTTCATCCACATAAGCGCTGGTTCGCACCCTTTCCAAAAGACGCTCCAGGGCCGGCTTGCCAGCCAAAGGAAACAATACCTTGCCCGGCAGACGCGATGATGTCATGCGCGCCTCCACGGTGGCAACTATCTTTTTGTTGTTTCCTGTATACACACTAATGGAGAAAGAAATCAGAAAATTATAAATTCTTTATCAATTCCTTCAGCCGATTCTTGGTGAGCCATTCTTTATTGTACCGGCTATCGTAGCAAAATCCTTCACGCACCTTTTTCCCCGTTCTGGTGTAGGCGCGAAATCGTCCGGGAACTGACCATGACATAAATTCAGGAAGTATCACAAAATACTTCAAGAGCTCAATAGTACGTCTGGACTCTTGGTCGGTCAGCAGAACTTCATGTAGTTTTTCTCCGGGTCGCAGACCGACAACCTCCTTTTCTGCCCCAGGAATAAGTGCGTCAACGAGGTCGCCTATCTTCATACTGGGAATCTTGGGGATGAAAATCTCACCGCCCTCCATGTGCACAAGCGCGAACAGCACGAGCTCATGGGCCTGCTCCAAACTGAGCCAAAATCTTGTCATCTCGGGGTCAGTTATGGTTACTTTCCCGCCTGCCTTTTTGTTCCGAAGCAACGTCTCTACAAAACTCCCTCTGCTTCCAATCACGTTTCCATATCTGACAACAGAAAAAGAGGTCTCGCCTCCCGAATATGCATTAGCCGCCACGAAAAGTCGCTCCGCACACAGTTTGGTGGCGCCATACAGATTCCCTGGATACGCCGCCTTATCGGTAGAAATAAGAAGTACGTGTTTTACCTTCTGGTCGAGAGCGGCTTCAATGATGTGTTGCGTACCAACGATATTGGTCTTTATAGCTTCAAACGGGTTGTATTCAAGTGCTGGGACCTGCTTTAATGCCGCCGCATGCACTACAATATCCACCCCTGCAAAGGCACGCCGGAGACGCTCCACGTCACGAACATCCCCCAAGAAGAAACGCAGACGTTTGTCCCGTAATTCTCTTTCCAAGTGGTACTGTTTTAACTCATCTCGGCTAAAGATAATCACTTTCTTCACCCGATGCTTTGTAAGCAACATCCGGACAAAGCTCTCGCCAAACGAGCCGGTTCCTCCCGTGACAAGCACCGTTTTCCCCTTTAAGAAATGGTTTTTCATGTGCAAGCTCTATAACTACCGTGGAGACAATTCTGTTTCAATGGCCAAAACGAGATTGTGAACGTTTTGCCGCCTGTCTATTTTGGAGATTTCGTGAGTGTAGGAATCGAAATACGCTTCAACGCTCACTGTATCCAGACAAGCCAAAAGATTAATTACCTTCTGCTGCGACACTTTAAACCCATTCATGATTTTTTGCACGGCCGCTTTACAGGAAGCCGTATCTTTAACCTTAAACGCGCCTTCGGAGTGCTGATACCATGGATAGCCAAAGACCAAAACGGGTTTGGATCTCAAAATTGCTTCCCAACCGACACTACCAGCACCGGTAGCCACGACTTGCGAATGACGAATCAACTGAAACGAACTTGTGCCTATGGGCACTACTTTTACGTTTTTTAATTTCGCAATCGCTTTGTAATATCCTCTGTAGCGGAAATTGTAAAACTTTAATCCGCGAAGCAGCCAAAGAGCGGGATGTTCCTTGACATACACCAACCAACCCTCGGGCAACGAAGCCGACAAGGTTTCAATCATAAGAAGCTGGTCAACAAATACTCCCGCCTGAGGACACGTTTGCGCCTCCGGCTGATACTGAAGAGTGGCGTAAATAAATTTCTCGCTGAAATCAGCCCTTGACTGCACCCGTACATATTCCTTTTTGAGATTGGGACCGAGCGTCCTTGGCACATACGTAAGTAACGTAACAAAAACAGAAAAATCTTTATGCACGAGTAAGGATGTCCATACGGAACGGAGTTTAGCCAGAAACAACCCCACCCCCTTGTAGAGAGTGAGGACTTGTCGAGTATAGTGCGGCGATACATCCTCGCCAACTTCCGCATGCTTTTGATAGTGTGTTCTGGTTTCAGGCCTTAAATCAGTAAGGGAAAACTGCTTACTTTCGTTTCGTTTCATTTCGTCCAGCAATGCAACTGATCCTTTTTTATAGTCATTCATGACTATAGTATAGCCATTGGTGAGCAAGACGGGCTCGAAAATGATAACTTTAATATGCATCTTCATAGCGAGGTCATAGACGACAAAATCATATACGGTATGCGGTATAGCAGAGTAAATAATGGCATCCGGTTTCAATGCTTGTAAGACGCCCGACCAATAAGAAAGAAATCCGTAATACAGATGTTTTCGTTCCTCCAACGATATGTCCCAATATTTCTTGTTCATCATAGTCAGCACGGTGAGTTCGGTTTCCTGAAACTCCGTAATCAACTCTTCTCCAGGAGGATGAAAATTTGAGACATCTATCCCCTCAGCCGGTTTCCCCGCCAATGCGTCAAACACACTATGAAAAATAGTGCTGGGAAACTTGGCGCGGTCAACGCTACTCTCGTTAAAATACGTCCAGTAGACGATCTCATGAGAATTTCCGCCCAATTGAGCGACAACATCGCTCAAACCGAATTCCTTCCCGTCCCAACTCATGAAAAATAGACGCATAGCACAAATTATCTCAATTATTACTTACTCACTTCAATCCAGGCAGAGAGTCCGAAACGATTGGCGATTGTTTGCTTGAGCCCTCGCGGAAGCAGACGCCCGAGCGGGAGAAACCGGTGCGGAAACACATCCAACACATCAGGATTGTCATAGGTGTGTACCCGCACGTCCGGAAATACAGACCACAGCGTGCGAAATTCTGCGGGGGTATAAAACTTGGTAAGCATGTTGCCGCCGATTTCCGCGCCGTCGGTATACCGGTTAGCCAACTCCTGCACCGAGAATCGGAGCAATTTCCCGCGGAGAATGCCTTTGCCGAATTGGAGGAACCAGCGGAAGTGC
>JAUSGO010000027.1 GCA_030649025.1 bacterium
TCTAGCGAAATTCCTTGTCGGGTAAGTTCCGACGCGCATCAATAGCGGAACGACTGGGGGACTGTCTCAACGAGCCGCCCGGTGAACTTGCAGTGTGAGCGAAGATGCTCACTTCCTGTGGCAAGACGAAAAGACCCCAGAAGCTTTACTGCAGCTTCTTATTGTGCCTGCGGTTTTCATGCGTAGCGTAGTGGGGAGGCTTTGAAGGCGCGTTTTCGGACGCGCTGGAGCCGCCAATGCAACACCCATCTTGAAAATTGCATGTACTAACCGGAACGGTCAAAACGGTCCGGGACAGTGCCTGCTGGGCAGTTTAAGTGGGGCGCTTGCCTCAACGCGGTATCGTATCCGTTACCTCGCGCTTTGCGCGAAGCGATACCGCAGGGGCGGTCTACGGGCAACCGTAGACGCAAACTAAGCTATATGCTGGGAAAACTGTTCCTTCAATGGATGCAGGGTTTAACATACTTTCGTCGAGAAGGTGAAAAATGTTAAACGCAGTTTATCAGCAGGGAAGTTGTTCTGATGCAGTCAGAATTAACCCCTCAACGACTACACGCTTGGCACCCTAAACCGCTTAGGCGGTCGGGTGGTGATATAGTCTGAACTTACGGGCGACTGTAAGGATCCTTCCGAGGATCACCTAATACTATGAGATCAAATGTTATCGAGGCCTATAAATTAGGACTCAAGTTGTCCGATTACCAGCGAGAAATCGTGATCGGGCTCTTGTTGGGAGATGGCCATTTAGAAACCCAAAATAATGGCCGGACGTATCGATTGAAAATCGAACATACGCATTGGCAGAAAGAATATACGGAGTGGTTGTACCAGATTTTCAAAGACTGGGTATTAACTCCTCCACAAGAAAAAGATCAGGTCGTGAACGGTGTTCAATATAAAAAGATTTGGTTTTCGACGATAAGTCATGGCGCATTCAGGTTTTATGCTCAACAATTCTACCAACATAAGCATAAAATTCTGCCGAAGTTGATTCATAAATGGCTTTCACCTATGGTTCTGGCAGTATGGTTCATGGACGATGGCTCGATAAAATCAAAACGGCATCGGGCATTGATTCTAAACACACAAAGTTTTACCGTATCGGAGCTCCGTCGATTGATAAAGACAATACAGGATCAGTTCGGGGTTGAAATGGTTCTAAGGAAACAGCGAGATCTGCATCAATTGCTTATCACGAGCGAAACGGTAGGAGAATTTGTTGAAATTATCAAGCCACACATATTGCCATCGATGCGATATAAGTTAGGAATATTAGGGAACGCAATTGCCTAAAGCGTAACGGAGGCGTTTATTAAGGTTGACTAGCTCCGGATGGACATCGGAGTGGTCCCGCAATGGGAAATGTCAGCTTTACTGCAAGGCACACACGCCGCGCAGTCGCGAAAGCGGAACATAGTGAACCGACCGTTCTTCGTAGGAAGGCGGAAGATCATCGGATAAAAGCTACTCTGGGGATAACAGGCTAGTCTGGTCCAAGAGTCCACATCGACGACCAGGTTCGGCACCTCGATGTCGGCCCATCTTATCCTGGGGGTGGAGAAGCTCCCAAGGGTTTGGCTGTTCGCCAATTAAAAAGGTACGCGAGTTGGGTTCAAACCGTCGAGCGATTGATTATTCGATCGTTCGACCCGTTTGAACCCCCGCGAAAGTCGACATACGAAATTCACGGCGGCATTACATAGGAATATGTAATGGCAAGCTGACTAGTATCGGTAAAATCCTAACTTTTCGAAGTGGACAATACCGAGGGAATCTCTCATGGAGAGCCCGTAGAGACTGAACGTCAGCCATCCAGAACGGATGAGGTTACAGTCCAATGCACGCAGTAATGCGTGAAGAAACATGCGTGAGACAGGTTGGTCTCTATCTGCCACAGGCGTTGAAACGTGAGGGGACTCGTTCCTAGTAAGGTACAAAGTACCTATTGCTACTTCGCGGAGTAATCCGCGATGACAACACGGCTAATAACGGTGAAATCTTAAGATATTCTCGGTCTGTTGATAACCAGTACTGTTGCGGTCCTGCAAATATTGGTACAATTTACTTGAGGACCAGAATTAATTAAGACAATACCGTGGGAAGTCGAACTAAAATTGATTTAGCGTATATCGCCGGTTTTCTTGATGGCGATGGAAGTTTGATGTTGCAGATCAAGAAACGAAAGGATGGAAAACTGAAAAGGCGCTTCATGTGCACTATCTGTTTTTATCAAGATAGCCGTCATGAGGAGCAGCTTTACTGGATACGTGAAAAGCTCGGTATCGGGTATGTATCCAGAAGAAACGATGGCATGACCGAATTACGAGTAAATGGGTATGCGCAAATTCGAGATATTCTGAAAGACTTGCTTCCGTTCATCAGGTTCAAAAAAGAGCAGGCGCTAGCGTTATACCAAGCTGCTAATCTTCTGAATCAAAAGAGCGTGAAGTGTCTTGCAAGATCGGATTTACTGAAGCTTATTGGGCACATTTTGACCATTCAAAACGGTAATTATGTGACTAAGCGCAAGAAAACCAAAGAAGAATTGCTGAAAATTTTAGTTTCTGACCCCGTATCGACTGATTCCCGCAAGTCTAAAAACTTGCGCGGATGAGATAGGAAGTAAACTCTTCTATCACATGCCGTCCCCTAATCCCGCATAAGCGGGATGGGTGAAGATATAGTCAGCACCTTTAGTGATAAAGGAAATATGTGACGAGAGGACCGGAATGAACTGACCTCTGGTGTACCAGTTGTCGCGCCCGCGGCATTGCTGGGTAGCTATGTCGGGACGTGATAAGCGCTGAAAGCATCTAAGCGCGAAGCACACCCTAAGATTACGTTTCGTTATCAGGGTCGTGGGAGACTACCACGTTGATAGGACGCAGGTGGAAGTGCCGTAAGGCATTAAGCCGAGCGTTACTAATATCCCGAGACCGCGGAACCATGAAAGAATAGTGCTCGTCCGGTATTGTTTGTTCGCTTGACGTAGCGATTGGCATATTTTTTCGAAAATTGCTTTACGCAAACTTTGAAACTCGTCCGCCGGTAGCGGACTCAAACAGTCAAAGTTTGCTTGCAATTTTCTTAAAATATGAAACATCGCTACTAAATCGCTCACAAACACTACACGGACTCGCTTCAAATTTATTTGGAGCGAACGAGCAATACTTTCGCATTCTGCGTTTTATGTGACTTATATACAAAAACAAAAATTCTGAGGTCTTTACCTCAGAAAGCTGGTGATTATTCTGGAGGGGCCACACCTCTTCCCATCCCGAACAGAGTCGTTAAGCCCTCCAAGGCCCATGGTACTTAGGGTGTATACCCTAGGGAGAGTAGGTAGTCGCCGGCTTTCTGAGGTAAAAGCAAATTCTCCCGCGAGGGAGTTTTTGTATTGAGCGGTTATTCCGAGGGGGGAGTGGGTCGGTTCCGGGGCAACCTTTCAATTTTCAGAAACACAGAAGTTGCCCGTCATATGCTCCACCGGAGCATATGACCCGCGTACAAAGTGCTGCAATGGCTTCAAAAACCCATATAAAAACGACCCGGAAGGGTCGTTTTTGTTTCCTTTGCGAACTCCATTTTTATTGGTAAGATGTTACATATGCATACGGCATTTCGCCGCTTCTATAAACAGATCATCATTGCCACTATATTTCTTATAGTGGTGCTGGGAGTTTCTTTTTGGGTATGGCGTGTTACGCGTCCCCAGCCGACCTGTTCTGACGGGATCAAAAATCAAAACGAACAAGACATTGACTGCGGAGGCATATGTGCGCTTGCATGCATGAAAGAGCCGATGTATGGGGCGGTGAGTTTGTTGCGGACGCAATTTTTTAAAGTTTCAGAATCCGCATACGACGTTATCGGAGAGGTGGAAAACAAAAACATTGATTTCGGCTCGCCATCGTTTGGATACGAATTTGCTTTGCTTGATGCGGAAGGAGAAGTGCTTGCATCGCGGAAAGGCACATCATACATTTTACCACGGGAGAAAAAGCGCATCGGAGAACAGCGTCTGGAAACTTCAAAGCCGGTTGCTTCCGTAAGGCTTACGATGTTTGATGAAGTATGGATCGAGGTGAACGAATTTGCCAGTGCCAATCTTTACGTCCGCAATAAAGAGTTTTCTCCGGTTTTCGAGAGATCGTCGCCCGCGGGCTATAAGGCCTCCGGCGTTGTGGTCAATCAGACCGGCTTTGATTTCGGGCAAGTTGATATTGTTGTGGTGCTTAAGGACGACTCCGGTAAGGAACTTGCTATTGGAGTTACCGAAATGCGAACGCTCAAAAATGGCGATCAGCGTTTTTTTGAGGTTCGTTGGCCATATCCCTTGAGTGATGTGAGCCGCTTTGACGTGGATGCATATACAAATCTTCTTGCAAACGAGAATTTCCTTGTTCGTTACGGGAAAAACCGGGAAAGGTTTCAGGAAGAAGTGCCGGTGCCTTCAAAAGGAATACGTTTCTAACCACATAACCTTTCTGTTTCCGGGGATTGGGCATGAGTTGTTATGCGAAGAATTTCGTCGTTACAGAAGCAATTGGTTATAACTTTGTTTGCCTCCGGCATTCTTTTTTTGATTGCCGGAGTAGCACATGCAGACACTGCATTGTCTCCAAACCCGGAAAGCATAAGCGCTCCGCATAATTCGCTCTTAAGCATCTCGCCCCCAAGGGATGGGGAAGAGACAACATTTTTTGTCGAAGCGGCATATGATCACAAAAACCGATCGTCCATTACCGCGGTGCGCCAATTTACAGGAGAAAAAGCCTATCTCTACATTGACAGTGCTTACCTCAACGGGCTGAGCATTGACCAAAAGTCCGCATTTTTGGCCGAGGTGCAAAAACTTGTTACGGAATTCGATACCCGCATCTATCCCTTGGTCACGCAGACTTTCGGTACGCCGTGGGAGCCCGGCATAGACGGGGATCTGCGCATCACCATCCTGCTTACCCAGCTCTCGGAACAAACCGCCGGGTATTTCAATCCCCGTGATGAATTTCCGCGCATTGAGATATCCGATTCCAACGAACGCGAGATGTTGTATCTCAATACTCGGTTTATTCCTGCAGGACGCGCGAAAATGTTTCTTGCGCACGAATTTCAGCACCTCATCAGTTTTTACTGGAAGGATAAAGTGGTGGGGATGAGCGATGACGTATGGCTGAACGAGGTAAGAAGCGAGTACGTGCCGACGCTTTTGGGGTATGACGCGGTATATGGCGGTTCAAACCTAGAGCATCGGGTCACCACATTCCTGCGCAGCCCCTCCGATTCGCTTACCGAGTGGCGCAACAGTCCCCACGACTACGGTCCCATCGCTCTTTTTGGGCAGTATCTAGCCGATCAATACTCTGCGAATATTTTTCGCGAGATGATGCGTATTAAAACGGTCGGTTTTTCTTCTTTGGAAGAAGCTGCGGTGGCCATCGGCAAGCCTGCGATATTTACAGACCTATTTACCAACTGGACTATCGCGAATTATCTCAATGACATTTCGGTGGATTCGCGATATGGCTACTTCAATTCCCGTCTTCGCACCTTCCATCTTTCTCCAACGGATATCCCCGAAACCGGAGAGATCGTGTTCACTGCCAAGGACTGGACGAATACTGCTTACCGGGTTTTGGGGAGTGCGGGCGGGATATTGTATATTACCCTAACTTCTCCGGATGCACTATCGGCATACCGTCTTGTACTTATCAAAATGGAGGGCTCATCTCATAGGGTTTCTGCAGCAGACAGCGTTGGAGGAAGTTTGAGTATGTCTGTGGCGCTTTCTCCGGATGCGACCTATCTCCTTATTCCTTTCAGCAAAGTCTCTACGGCAGACTTTAAAGACAACGATCCTGTACGAACGTTCACGCTCCGTCTTTCCACGGTCACAGAGCCGTCCCCAAGTCCTATTTCATCGGCAGTTATTTCTCAATATCCTGAGGGATCGCTATTGCGCGCTCGCGGCGACTACAAGGTCTACATCACCAAAGGGCAATTTAAGAGGCATATTGTGAGCGCCGATATCTTCGAATTCTATGGGCATTTGGGATTTGCACAGGTTATTGAGGTTTCGCCGGAAGAACTTGCGCAATATAAGCTTTCCGCTTGGGTGCGGGCGGATGGAGATCCGAGGGTGTGGGAAATAAATGGGGATGGCACCAAGCACTGGATAAATATTCCGGGTGAGCAGTTTGCGCCGTCGGGACGCTCATGGGACGGGGTGTATATTATCAATGCGCGGGAGCGGGATTGGTATGTGAAGGGAGCCGATGTGATGAGATAGAAAAATTATATTTGGGTGCTTGGCAGAATTTCTTCACCAAGAGGGCGACCGTCTCAACACCCCAAATTTTAAATGCAAGACTCCCTCTTGAGTTCCGAAATTCTGCCAAGCACCCAAATACGACCAAAAAAGCGCATTGCTTAAGGGAGGGGAGCTTTTAGGCGGAGTTCCGGCGGTTGCCCATTTCATGGGTCCCCGTCCGCCGATCTAAAAATGTTATTCTTAGAGCGAAGTAGAGAAGTTTTTCTTTATGAAAATCTTTGTTGTTGGAGCAGGGGCGACGGGGTCAGTGCTGATTAATACGCTCGCGGGGCAAAAAGAGGTCGAGCGGATTTTTTGCGTTGCAAAAAACAAACGCATCGCGGCAGAATTTGTAAAATCGCATCCGAAGGTGAAAATCTTCGGCGCAGATGTTGCGGATCGCACAAAAATGGAAAAGTTTGCCAAAGGGAGCGATCTTGTCATTAATGCAGCCTCTCCTTGGCTGAACGTTCCCATTTTGAAACTTGCGCTTCGCGTTCATGCACACTACCAGGACCTTGAAGCATATCTTGGGCTTGATGACGGAAGATCGAAGATGCCCTATCGGATAGAACACTTGTCATTTGATAAAGAGTTTAGGAAACAGAGGCGCGTTGCCCTGTTCGACGCGGGAGTTGCGCCGGGTCTTACCAATCTTCTTGTTGCCGAAGCCCAAGAAGTACTTGGAAACTTAAAGAATGTGAGCATACGGTTGCTTGAGGACTTGCAAGCCTCCGCATACATATCAACGTGGTCGCCGTCAGCCGCGATTGATGAGGTATATTCCAGGCCCGTTGTGTATCGAAATGGGAAATTCAGTATTCTGAAGAGATTTTCCGACCCCGAGGAGTTTAATTTCCCAAAACCGTTCGGTCGACACACAACGTACGCGATCATGAATAATGAGGCATTCACCATTCCCCAGTATCTCAGCGTCGGGAAGATCGAAGTGCGTTCGGCAGGTTGCGACGACGAAGCGGCGCGCATAATGGTTGCTCTGGGGCTTCTTGAGAAAAAACCCATGCGCATTCGCGGCATAACGCTGACTCCGCTGGAGTTTACGATGCGCATCATGCGCCAACCGCCGACCCCAAAAGAACTCAAGCGCCTGGTTGCAACCGGAGTGGTTCGGGATGGCTATTTCGCGTTTTTTATCGAAGCAACTGGGCCCAAGAAAAGAAAAATCGCCTACTGGGTTCCGTTCCCATCGCAAAAGACGCTATTCAAAAAGGACATACATTCTACCTATGTCGCCCATCCTGCAGGAACGTGCGCCGCCGTGTTTGCGCTGGAAATTCCGCACATACAAAAATACGGCACCATGCCGCCCGAAGTACTGCCGAAAGACAACCGCGAGCGCATTTTGAAGCGGATAAAGCAGTTCGGCATAAACGTTAAAACGCGATGAAGAAAAGACCAGATATCAGGGCGATTTTTTTCGACTTGGGCGGAGTGATTGTATCAGGATCATTGAGTAATGTTGTGAAAGCGCTTGCTACGCTTACGCGGGTTTCCCAAAAACGGATTAAAAAGTTTTACGATCCATGGGTCGAACCCTTGCACAAAGGGGAAATAACAAGCGTGTCGCTCGCACGCAAGGCCTGCGCCCATTTCGGCATTACTACGCCGAAGGGTCGTAAAGCAAGGCGTACGTTTATTGAGGTGTATAAGAGGAACAAAAAAATCTCTCGGCCTCTCTTGAGACTCGTCTTGGCACTTCGTCATCGCTATACGGTTGGTCTTATTTCCGATATAGTCCACGAACACGCTATCGCGAACGCTCGATGGGGTGTCTTCAAGTACTTCAAGCCGGTTGTTCTCTCGTGTTTTATTGGCTTGTGCAAACCCGGTAGCGCAATTTTTCATTATGCACTCAGAAAAGCAGGCATAAAGCCGCGAGAAGCAGTGTTTATCGATGATCTTGCCGAGAATGTTCGCGGAGCGCAGAGGGTTGGCATGTACGGCGTTCGCTTTAAAAATATTCAGCTGCTTAGACGCGATCTCAAAAAGCTTGGCGTATTATGGAACTGAAAGAAAACATTCTACTCGCTCCTTATACAAACTTTCGGGTAGGCGGGCCGGCGGATTTTTTTGTTGAGGCGAAAAACACAGATGAACTCAAGGAAGCCTCGCAATTTGCAAAGAAAAAAAATGTTCCGGTTGTGGTTCTCGGTGGGGGAGCAAACATCTTGATATCCGATGCAGGTTTTCGTGGGCTGGTCATTCGCATTGTCGCCAGATCTCTTTCGGTTAAGGATGGCCTTATTGTGGCGGACGCCGGATGCACCATGGGGCAAGTGGTGGCCGAAGCCCAAAAAGCCGGCCTTACGGGTCTGGAATGGGCCGTGGGGCTTCCTGGCACGGTGGGAGGTGCGGTATTCGGTAATGCCGGGTGTTTTGGAGGAGAGACGAAAGACGTGGTTTATTCGGTAGAATTGTTAGATTTGAAAAATTACGAATTACGGATTGTGGATTATAAAGAACTGGAACCGGGTTATAGGCATTCCAATCTAAAGAAAATGGGCGATATTGTTGTGTCGGCGACATTTAAACTAAAGAAAGGGGACGCCAAAGATATCGCCGCAAGCATGGAACAGATACGGCAGAAAAGCACCGAACGTATAAAGGAACAACCATTGGGGGCATGGACTGCGGGCAGTACGTTTAAAGGGGTACTATTAACGGAAAATGATAAATCGCGAATTACGGATTGCGGATTGGATTGGAAGAGCGGCATTAATAGGACGGGATATCTATCTGCGGGATGGCTTTTGGAGCAAACAGGATTGAAAGGATATCGAGTCGGCGACGCTTTATTTTCTTCTCATCACGCAAACTTTATCATTAATCATGGAAAGGCCAGCGCGTCAGACATTTTACATCTTATTGATACCGCCAAGCTCCGTGTGATGGAGAGGTTTGGTATTGAACTTAAGGAAGAAATACGGTATATTGGATTTGAGGATCGCGAATGATGCGAATATCACGCGAATAACGCGAATTGCGAATGAATCCATTCGCGAATCCGTACATTCGCGTAATATCTGTAAATTCGTGATTGCCCAACTATGCATCTGGACATCAAAGGTATCGGCATTGAACTTACGCCGGCGCTTAAGCAGTACATTGAAGAGCGCATCGGAGGGCTCTCACATTTTATTGGTTCGGACGCCCATTCCTCAAGCGCTCTTGTTGAGGTCGGTCGCTCAACCCATCATCATGAACATGGCGACGTAATGTTCGCAAAGGCGAATGTGCATCTTGGCGGCAAGACCATACGTGCCGAAGCCCAAACTCAAGATGTACGATCGGCCATTGATGAGGTCCGTCAAGAACTGCATAACGAGATCCTGAAGTTTAAGGGGAAGCGCAAAACGCTTTTTCGGCGCGGTGCGCGGTCCATAAAAAAACTTTTGCATCTTTCGCCTTTTGCGCGCTTCCGCAAAAGTAGCATAGCAGAGGATGTGGCGGACGGTGAGCAATGACGGGATTTATGAGACACGACGATGCTCGTGAAGCACGGCCGCTTATCCAGCGGTGTATTGATGTTTTCGGCTGGAGTCCGGAACATAATACGGACTACTTTTTTCATTCTGCCGAGCCGGACCTGCAGAATATTTTTTTTAATACACCGGAAGGATGGGGACTGCTTGCGCAGGTCTCCGATACCCAATGGTATCTTTTTGCAGAACCCCTCGCCCCAAAAGAGGAACGAGCGGAGTTGCTCGTCGCATTTTCCCAAGCCGCTTTTGAATCCGCCAAAACAAAAAAGGTTACCGTGGAGCTCACTTCCCAAACCCGCAGGGATTTTCTAAAAAAACTTCACCCCGTTAGAAGTAGTCCCGCTAAGCGGGACGCGACTTCTAACGGGGTTCACCCCGATCTTCGTTCTTGCGCGATCGCAGAGACTTTTTTGTGGCCGGTCCTTGATCTGGAAAAACACGACCCGGAGTACCCTGGTTCCCGGTATAAATCCCTGCGGAATACGCAAAGCCGTTTTTTGCGCGAACATCGCGTCAAAGTAAAAAGTGCCGTGGATATAGGGAGGGATGAGCTTCACGATCTTGTGTGGCGCTGGGAAAAGGGGCGGCGGGCCTCGCATCAAAGCGTATCGGGCGCGTACCACGCCCTTATTGACGATAGTTTTGCCGGCACCATCGGTGCACGCTCGCTCGTGGTCGATGGTAGACCCGAGGCACTGATGGCAGGATGGCTTGTCCCGAATTCAAAGACGTATTATATGGCCATAAGCCTGCACAGCTATGCCCACTGGGGACTCGGTGAAGTTTCTCTTATGGAAGATCTTCGATGGATGCAGGAACAAGGTTTTACGGCCGTTGACCTTGGGGGTAGCGACAAAAAACTTTTTGCGTTCAAGAGGCAGTTCGGGGACGTTGTAACGCACAAAACACACCAATTTTCGATAGTTAAAAATTAGGGAATTTTGAATTACGGATTGCGGATTAAAATTCGTAATGCGCAATTCGCAATTAAACAATTTTTAATTTGCAAAGGGTTATCCACACTATTTCGCATTGTAACTCTGGACTAACGAGTATACGATAAACGTATATGGCAAGCGATGAGAAAAAAAATGGAAATGGAATTGAGCAGGAGAGCGTCGTGCCTTCAGCCGACAAACCAAAGAAGAATTTTTTATTTGTGTCGTGGGAAAGTTTGAGCGGCGACGTTGCATGGAAGCTGAAAACGGAGGGACATCAGGTGAAGGCCTACATTGATAATAAAAAAGAGCGCGATGTTTACGATGGCTTTTTTGATAAAGTAGAGGATTGGAAAAGCTTTATTGATTGGGCCGATGTTGTTGTTTTTGATGATGTCGGTTTCGGCAAAGAAGCTGATGCGCTTCGAAAAAAGGGGAAGCTTATCGTAGGCGGCAGTGCCTATACCGATCGTCTTGAAGAGGATCGGGAGTTCGGGCAGGCAGAAATGAAGCGCGTAGGCATGCTCACGCTACCGCACTGGGATTTTGAGAATTTTGACGAGGGTATAAAGTTCTTGAAGGAGAACCCCGGCCGGTACGTGTTCAAGCCATCGCAGGGAACGTATGGCGACATGCGCGGTATCGTGTTCTTGGGCGAAGAAGAGGATGGCAAGGATATTTTGCAGGTTCTGGAGCACAACAAAGAAAGCTGGCAAAAAAAGATAAAACGTTTTCAGATACAAAAGCTTGCAACCGGGGTAGAAGTGGCCGTGGGCGCATTTTTTAACGGGGAAGATTTCCTGTATCCCATCAATATCAATTTCGAACATAAAAAACTTTTCCCGGGGGACATCGGTCCTTATACCGGCGAGATGGGAACGCTGATGTACTGGTCTCCGGCCAATACCATTTTCAACAGCACGCTTGCCAAAATGCGCGATGACCTGAAAAACGCCGGTTACACAGGGTATATTGATATCAACTGCATTGCCAATGCGCGTGGCATCTATCCTCTGGAATTCACCTCGCGGTTCGGCTATCCAACCATTTCCATCCAGATGGAGGGTATCGCGCAAGATATGGGGGACCTCTTGTATAACATGGCCTCGCGTCAGCCCGGAGAGATTAAGGTCCGTAAGGGATTCCAGGTAGGCGCGATAGTAGCCGTGCCGCCCTTTCCCTATGCGGATGAGGATGAGTTCAGTATTTACAAGGATTTTTCCATTCTTTTTAAAAAGCCGAATCTTGACGGCATTCACTTGGGCGACGTAAAGCTCGTTGATGGCGATTGGCGCGTTGCGGGAGAGCTTGGGTATGCGCTGGTGGTTACGGGCTCCGGCCTTACGGTTGAAGAAGCGCGAAAACAGCTCTACGGCCGCATTTCGAATATTATGTTGCAGAACATGTTCTACCGCACCGACATCGGCGCCAAGTGGGCGGAAGATAGCGATAAACTGCATATGTGGGGGTATCTTTACTAGAACTTTAAATTTCGGCGCATTTCGTTGTTGTTTGCTCCGGTGCTCGTGCGGCGTAGCATTAACTACGCCTTACTTAGCTCCTCACAAACGCCTAGAACTGCACTCAAAATTTAAAGTTCTGAAGTCTGCCTCGCCCTTACCCATATTTTTATCAATGGAATTTTATACCGATATTGAAAAATCCCGGCCGCTGATAGAGGAAAGTATCGGGAGATTCGGTTATGCGCCGGAGCACAACACAGATCATTATATTTACAGTGGCGCGGATTACAAGGAAACGATTCTGGTGAGATTTGAAGATGGAAGCGCTCTGCTTACGCATCGTGATCCAAAAACATGGGATGTTTTTTCTGAACCCGTAGCCTCCCCCGAAAGGCGCGCAGCAATTTTGATTGAATTTTTGCAATATGTTCTTGGCGACGCATCGCAAAAAAAAGTGGAGCTCCATGCGCAGTCGCATGGAGCGGAACCTCGCACCGTCCCGCCAGGGGCGGGACTGGTGCGGCGGGTGAATTTGGAGCTTCATGAAAGAACGCGGCGTGAGCTTTTAGGGGCACTGCCGAAGAACTTACGTGCGCGTTCTATTAACTACACGTTGCTCTGGCCCGTGTTTGACCTTACGAAGTTCGATACGTTTCTGGCGGGCGGGCGGTATAAGGATTTACGCAATGCGAAGGTGAAATTTTATCGGGAGCACCGCGTGGAGGTTCGTGATGCGCGGGAAGTTTCCAAAGAAGCGCTACGCGCCATACCAAAGGTATGGAAGAGCATGCGCAGGGCGTCTGACCGCGTATATACGGCCATGTATGATGCCTATATTGAAAACGATTTTCGTGGCACGACTTACGCGCGGGCGTTTATCGTTGATGGGCATGTTGCGGGCATTAACGCCGGTTGGGCTATCCCGAATTCCACCACCTACTATGCGGCAATCGGTCTTCATGATTATTCCTCAAAAGACCTCGGCGATGCACTGAACCTGGAAGACCTTGCATTTTTGAAAGCGGCAGGTTTTACTCATGCGGATTTTGCGGGAGGCGAGAAAGCGCTTACAACCTATAAGCTTAAGTTCGGGGAAGCCAGGATATATAAATCGTTTATTTTCTCGGTCGCAAGGAGGCAATAATTCAAAAGTTGAAAGTCAAAAGTCAAAACTTCAACTAAAAACTCGAAAGTTACCGGGTTTTATGTTGTAATTTTGCATTTTGAGTTTATATTAATGATTCCCACAAAATTGTTTTTTACGAAAGGAGTTGGAGTCCACAAAGAAAAGTTGGCTTCTTTTGAGATGGCATTGCGGCAGGCGGGCATCGCGCATTGCAACCTCATTCTGGTGTCCAGCATTTTCCCACCCAGATGCAAAAAGATAAGCAAAGAGGATGGAGTGAAGTTCATCAGTCCCGGCCAGATAGTGTTTTGTATATATGACCGCCTAAGCACCAATGAACCTAATCGTCTGATCGCGGCGTCGGTAGGCGTTGCAATCCCTGCGGACGAGACCCAGCACGGCTACCTTTCAGAACATCATGCCCATGGCGAGACCGATCAAAAAGCCGGGGAATACGCGGAGGACCTAGCGGCAAGCATGTTAGCCACGACGCTTGGAATTGAGTTTGACCCCAATACAGCTTGGAACGAGCGGGAGCAGATTTACAAGATGAGCGGCAAGATTGTGCGTACCTCTAACATGACGCAATCCGCCATCGGCAACAAAGACGGTCTTTGGACGACGGTGATTGCCGCAGCGGTGTTGTTGCCGTGAAGACTTGATTTCTGCTCTTAAAAACGATACCCTATGAGGGTATCGTTTCTTGTTTTATGTCTTTATTCACCAAAATCTTCGGGGATCCTAACGAACGAGTTGTTCGGGAGCTTCAGCCTATCGTGGACGCGATAAATGGGCTTGAGGAGGAGTTCGAGAAGTTGTCGGACGCGGACCTTCCGAAAAAAACAGAAGAACTGAAAAAACGTATTACTTCTCGCTTGCACGCAAGCCCTTCTCTTTCGCATCCCGAAAAAACAGAGAATTTTCCTGAAGAATTTGGGTCTTCGGAGGAGACGGGCGATGCGGGAGAGACGCTGGACGATATACTTCCGGAAGCTTTTGCGCTGGTTCGGGAGGCGGCCAAGCGCACGCTCCATCAGCGGCATTTTGACGTGCAATTGATCGGCGGCATTGTGCTACACCGCGGACAGATCGCCGAGATGCGCACCGGAGAAGGAAAAACACTCACGGCCACCCTGCCGCTCTATCTCAATGCGCTTTTGGGCCGCGGAGCGCATTTGGTTACGGTAAATGATTATCTTGCGCGGCTCCATACCGTGCTCATGGGGCAAATATTTCATGCCCTCGGTCTTTCGTGCGGCGTTATCGTGCATGATCAGGCATTCGTCTATGATCCGAACTTCCATGTTTCCCAGGAACACGGAGGCGGTGAGCAAATGGCGAACAAGGGCAGACAAAGGGGGGAGGGTATCGAAAAAGACGATATGCATGACGCAGAGCGCGATATTATCGGCGGATTTAAAGTTGAGCAATCCTATCTCCGTCCCGTGGAGCGGCACGAAGCGTATGAGGCAGACATCACGTACGGCACAAATAATGAATTCGGCTTTGACTATCTTAGAGACAACATGGTGTATGACAGAAGGCGCATGGCGCAGAAAGACCACTTCTATGCCATCGTGGATGAGGTTGACAGCATTCTCATTGATGAAGCGCGCACGCCACTCATCATTTCAGCGCCCGACATGGAATCCTCAAAACTCTATGAACAATTCGCGCGCATGGTGCCAAAATTAGCGCCAAGCGAAGATTATATTGTGGACGAAAAATTCCGCGCAGTCACGCTTACTGATGCGGGCATCACGAAAGTGGAAAAAATGCTTGGTGGAGGGAATCTCTATGAAGAAGGCAGGATACGCGAAGTGCATGCACTGGAGAGTTCTTTGCGGGCGTATGCGCTTTATCATCTTGATAAAGAATATGTCGTCAAAGACGGGGAGATTGTTATTGTCGATGAGTTCACGGGGCGTCTTATGCCCGGCCGCAGATATTCAGAGGGATTGCATCAGGCCATTGAAGCAAAGGAAAGCGTGAGGGTTCAGGAAGAATCGAGGACCCTTGCAACCATCACTTTTCAAAACTATTTCCGCATGCACGAGAAACTTGCGGGCATGACCGGAACCGCCGCGACGAACGCAGAGGAGTTCCATAAAGTATACAAGCTCGATGTTGTCACTATTCCCACGCATAAGCCAATGATCCGGCGCGACCAGGCCGATCTGGTATTCAAGAGCGAGAAAGGGAAATTCATGGCGGTGGCCCGCGAGGTAAAAGCCAGGCATGAAAAAGGACAACCCGTGCTTATTGGCACCGTTTCCATAGAAAAAAATGAGTATCTTTCGGAAATTTTGAAGCGCGAAGGAATTTCTCATGAATTGCTTAACGCAAAAAACCATGAACGCGAAGGTGCGATCATTGCTCAAGCGGGGAGATTCGGGGCAGTGACGGTTGCAACCAACATGGCCGGCCGAGGCGTGGATATTATTTTGGGCGGAAATCCGCCAGATTCCGAAGAGGCGGAAAAAGTGAAGAAGCTTGGAGGATTGCATATTATCGGTACGGAACGACACGAAGCGCGCAGAATAGACAATCAGCTTAGGGGCCGTGCGGGACGCCAGGGAGATTCGGGTTCTTCCCAATTTTTCGTGTCTTTGGAAGATGATCTGATGCGCATATTCGGCGGAGACAAAATACGCTCTCTTATGGAGCGCCTGGGGGTTCCGGAAGACGAAGCAATACAAAATCGTATGATAAGCCGTGCCATAGAGCAGGCGCAGGGGCGCATCGAGGGGTATAATTTTGATATCCGCAAGCATGTGCTTGAGTACGACGAAGTGATGAACAAGCACCGGGAGATCATTTACAAGAAACGCAAAGAAATTCTTGAACACTCGGAAGATGAGAAGGGGCCGGGGACCGAACCCATTGTGCTTTCCATGGTAGAGGCGCAGCTGCGCGACGTCGTGTCGTTTCACGCTTCTTCTCACACCGAAGAAACTTCTTCGGAGAATGCAAAAAGCTTTCTTGATGCTGTTGGCAAGATGCTTCCGCTGAAGCGCGAACACGCAGAGAAGCTCTACGAAGATGCCAAAAAAGGCTTTGAGAACCCCGAGGCGCTTGCGGAAGAGCTCGTGCAATACGCCAATCTTACGTATGAGGCAAAAGAGGGACAACTTGGCGAACAGGTGCTGCGCGATGCGGAAAAAGCAGTGTTACTGCAGACGCTTGATATGTTATGGATGGACCACCTGGAAGCCATGGAGCATCTCCGTGATTCGGTAAGGCTTCGCGCCTACGGACAGCGTGATCCTCTGATCGAGTATAAGAACGAAGGACATCAGCAGTTCCAGCAGCTTCTCAAGGCCTATGAAGCAATGGTTGCCCAGACCATATTTAAGGTCGGGGCCGTATCGCAGCACGGTCAGAAGCTCGGAGAGATCCGAGAAGAACGTCGCGACATTTTCGGCAAGGATTCTCCGATGAAAACCGAAACGGAACGCCGGAGCGGACAGCCTGCGATAAAAAAACCGGAAGTCGGACGTAACGATCCCTGCCCGTGCGGAGCAAAGCAACCCGATGGACGTCCGAAAAAATACAAAAAGTGTCATGGAGCGTAGAAACATGAAAATTGTCCCTTATTTTCTGAATTTTCCATGGAGTTTGCTGGGGCTGTTTTATGGATTACTATTGTTTCCCACGAGTATCAAAATAGACAAAGCAAAGCCAGTGATAATTATAAAAGTAAAACGATTGTTGGTGAACGAAATATTTCTTAAACGTAGAGTAAGGGGATTTACGCTAGGAAATACAGTGTTATTGTCCGATGCAGCTGACAGCAACACTTACGGCCACGAAGTTGTTCATGTAGAGCAGTTTACGAAGGTGCCGCTGCTATTCCCGTTATTCTATCTCGTGGAATCAATGAAAAATGGATACCAGGCAAACAAATACGAGAAAGAGGCATGTCAGAGAGTTAATAAATCCGCATGACATTTTCTATAAATCGGCAAATCTAGCGGTGTCACAGACGAGAAATGGCTTGAAATAAGAGGAATCCATGTGTAACAGTATTTAAAGCATAAAAGTGTTATGGGAAATACCAGAGAAATAGAAAGCGCTGGCGGTGTAGTGATAAATCAGAACGGAGACATTCTGGTGGAAAATCTCCAAGACGTGCCACTGGAATTTTTGAACATTTGAAAAAAGAAAAACCCTTCTCTTGCGAGTTGGGTCGGGGTTGGAGAGTAGACTCTCGACGGATATTCGTGGACGTTCAGCGATCCATCGGGTCCCATGAGACCGAAGGCGAAACGCTCTTGGTAACCATTCCATGGCATTCGGGGCACGAGACCTTGTAATAATCGCCGTCGCGTTGGTCGGGTACGGTTTCCACCCTGTCGCCTCTTTCTAGCTTGAAAGTACAATCGCAATGCGGACATTTCAGCTTCATGCCGACCCACGAAGGACCGCTCTTGCCCTTCTTCACTACTTTGGCCATCTAAGCCCTCCTTCAACTCAAATTTTAACAGTTTCATGGTAGTATATATGAAAAATACTGTCAACAATTTATGAGGATTCTGTTGTTTAGCCACGACAAGACGCTTTTCAAGAAAGGAAGCGAATCCCAAGCTCGCATGCGCGAGCGCGGGAAGATTTGTGACGCGCTTGTCATTCTTGTACCTACGCAAAAAGGTTTTGAGAAGGAGAGTCTTTCGTCAAACGTGCGCGTTATTCCGACAAACTCAAGGAGCAGATTCTGGTCATTTTTTGATCTGAAGAAAATGGCGGGACGCGCCCTGAAGGAAGAGCCCATTAATCTTATCATCGCCCAAGACCCATTCGAATTCGGCTGGATAGCCACAAAACTCGGCAAAACATATGATATTTCCGTCCAGATTGAACTTCACGGAGATTTTTATTCAACGGGATACTGGAAGTGGTCCAGTCCCGCAAATTTACTGCGGCATCAGATAAGTCTTAGAGTGCTGAAGAGCGCGTGTTGTATCCGCGTGGTGAGCGAGAGGTTGCGCACGGCGTTAAGAGATAAACTCGGCATTTCCGATAACCGTATCTCGGTATTCCCCGTTGAGGCGAGAGCGGACCGGTATCTTGCGGCAGAAAAAGATAAGTTTTTGAAAGAGCGATACGCCAACTTCGATTTTTTCTTGCTCACAGTCGGCGTATTGAATCCGGTAAAGAATATTGGTATGCAAATTTGGGCTCTTTCTGACGCGGTGAAGCGCTATCCGAAAACGGCGTTGGTTATTGTGGGAGACGGGCCCGAAAGGCATGTGCTTGAAATTTTGGCCAGGAAATTGCGCGTGGCGCAAAATGTCATTTTTGCGGACGTCCAGCAGGACCTTTTGCCGTATTATATGAGCGCGGATGCGTTTCTTCTTACATCGCATGCCGAAGGATGGGGGAGAGTCGTGGTGGAAGCGATGGCATCAGGCCTTCCCACCGTCATGACCGATGTGGGGCTTGCCGGAGAAATTTTGCTTAACGGCAGAAACGGCATCATTATTCCGCGTAAAGACGAAAGAGCGCTTGAGCGCGCCATAGAACAGTTGGAAAAAGACGCGGACTTACGAGAGCGCTTGAGCGCGGAGGCGCGAAAAACTATCCGGATGATGCCGTCTCACGAGGAAGCCCTGAAGAAGTATAAAGAAAGTTGGGAGAAGTGCGTGCAGGACTAAACCCATTCGCTTAACGCTTCGAGATAGGCAATCATAATGCGCCTCGCTTCGAAAAATTTCGAACTCGTCGCGAACTCCTCAAACAGCGAAATTTTACGGCTCGGCGCACATGATTGTAGCTATCTCTCCGCTAAGCCGCTCATGGGTTTCGTCTTGTGCTTAAGACCGTAGGGTATGGAAAAAGTTTATCGTGACGCTCTTGCGTTCCACAAAAAATATGGCGGTAAACTGGCGATGCAAAGCAAAATGCCGCTTTCCGGCAGGAGCGACCTGTCTTTAGCATATACGCCCGGCGTTGCACAGGTGAGCCGGGAGATCTTCCGGGACAGAAAGTCCGCGTACGCCTATACCATGAAGCGCAACAGTATTGCCATTGTCACGGACGGCTCGGCTATTCTCGGACTGGGTAATTTAGGGGCCCAGGCGGCGCTTCCCGTAATGGAAGGAAAGGCGATTCTCTTTAAGAAATTTTCCGGCATAGACGCGTTTCCCATTTGCCTCGATACCCAGGATACAGAAGAGATTATAAGAACGGTGCGGTATATTGCGCCAGGTTTCGGGGGTATTAATCTCGAGGACATATCCGCTCCGCGCTGTTTTGAAATAGAAGCGCGGTTAAAAAAAGAGCTCGATATTCCCGTGATGCACGACGACCAGCATGGCACGGCAGTGGTGGTGCTTGCCTCGCTTATTAACGCATTGAAATTGAAGGGCCTGAGCAAGAAGAGCACGAAAGTCGTCATTAACGGAGCCGGAGCGGCAGGAGGCGCGATAGCAAAACTTCTTTATAAATATGGCATCACCGGTCTTTTGGTATGCGACAGACGGGGTCTCATATTCAAGGGACGCCGAGGACTCGATGGCTACAAGGCCGAGCTTGCCCGCCTGACCCGTCCGGCATACGCCAACCTTGTTCGCGGGAAAATACACGATATTCCTCTTGCCGAGTGTCTTGAAGGAGCGGACGTGTTCATTGGCGTAAGCACGGGAAACGTTGTAACTGCAAAGATGGTGCAAGGCATGAACGTAAAACCCGTCATTTTTGCCCTTGCAAATCCGATTCCGGAAATATTTCCGCATCACGCCAAAGCTGCGGGGGCTTTTATAGTCGCAAGCGGCAGAAGCGATTTCCCGAATCAGATAAATAACGCGCTAGTATTCCCCGGGATATTCCGCGGAGCGTTGGATAATCGGGTGAAGCAAATAACGGACGCGATGCTCATCCGCGCGGCACAAAATCTTGCTTCGTGTGTTTCGAACCCAAGTCCGAGAAAGATCATCCCATCCATTTTTTCTAAAGACGTTGTCCGGGCGGTTTCGAGAGCCATAACAAAGTGACGGAGTGACTAAGTGACAAAGTGATTGGAGTAGATATTTTTATGAAAGTAGCAAGTCATAAAACTCTCATAGTTTGGCAGAAAGCTTATGAATTAGCTCTCATGGTCTATAAGACTACTTCAACATTTCCCAAGGAAGAGCAATTCAGTTTAATATCGCAAATGCGAAGGGCTGCATTGTCTGTTCCCGCAAACATATCGGAGGGATATATTCGGATGACTCGCAAAGATCAGTTGCATTTTTATAATATAGCTCTTGGATCTCTGACCGAACTCGAATGTTATATTGAGTTCTCCAAAGACATTGGTTATACAGATCAGGTGAATTATCAAAAAGCTTCTGGGCTTCACAATGAGGTACTGAAACTTTTAAGAGGATTTATAAATAGTCAGCGAAGCTGACCTGCCACTCACTCTGTCACTCGGTCACATAATCACTACCCTCCCTATGCTAAAGCGACTACTTATCATCACTCAAAAGGTAGACAAAGACGATGCCGTTTTAGGGTTTTTTCATCGATGGCTCGAAGAATTTGCGAAACATCTGGAGAAAGTAGAGGTGCTATGCCTTTACGAAGGAACGCATGCATTGCCAAAAAATGTTTCGGTGTACTCGCTTGGCAAGGAGAAAGGGTATTCAAAAATAAGGCAGCTCTTCAGGTTCTGGAAGTTCTGCTTCGCACTGACCCGCAAGATAGACGGAGTATTTGTGCATATGAATGCGATCTATGTGCTCTTGGGGTGGGTGTTCTGGAAAATGCGGGGCGTAAATATCTTCTTGTGGAGAAACCATCCGGAGGGCGGGTGGCTTGCCCGCTTGGCTTATGTTTTGGCCCATCGCATCTTCTATACGTCGCCGCATGCGCATGCAGCCCGTTTTCCTCGTGCGCAACGGATGCCCGCAGGCATTGATACTGATTTTTTCCGCAAAGATGAGCGCGTATCCAGGACGCCAAACTCGATTCTTTTTTTGGGCCGCATCTCGCCCGTGAAGCATATCGAGATAGTGCTTGAAGCCGCAAAACTCCTTGACGCTGGCGGGTCAAGCTTTACGTTATCTGTTGTGGGCTCCGCACCGAAAGCCGATGATGTTTACGAGGCGAAGATCCATGAACTAGCTCTCCCACTTTTTAAAAAAGGGATAGTGAAGTTTGTACCGGCTGTTCGAAATACCGACACCCCTCATATTTACAATGCTCACGAAATATTTATTAATGCGACGCCAACCGGCTCCTATGACAAAACGATTCTTGAAGCTATGGCCTGCGGAACGATTCCACTGGTTTGTAATCGTTCATTTGCTGAAATTCTCTCCAAGGATTTAGTATTTTCGGAAGGGGACACTCACGATCTTGCGCAGAAGCTTATAATGGCGCTACGTCTATCAGAGGACCGGAGGCAAGATATTCGCAGAAGGTTGCGCGATTATGTGGACACGCGCCATGGTATCGAGCGGTTGGTGTATAATGTATGTGCGCAGTATGAAATCTTATAGCATAGAAAAAAGAAAGGATAATAAACCAGGAAATGCAATCGTCATTATTATCAATTCGCTTTATCCCGGCGGAGCAGAACGATTGGTGATCGATGATATTAATATGCTACTCGATCGCGATGTCGATGTGCGATTGATCACGTTAAGAGCGGAAAAACCTGGAGCAAGCTTTGCCGATGCTCTACATAAATCCCATCTCCAGTGGCAAACGATTTGTTTTCAGAATCTTTTTGATTTTTTCGCGTGGATACGACTTTGGCGCTTGTTATATTCTTGGCATCCACGGGCGGTGGTGACGCATTTATGGCTTGCGAACACGGTAGGACGTATTACCGCATGGCTTGCGGGAGTTCGGATGATTGTTGCGTTCGAACAGAACGTATATGAGCGTACCAAGTCTCGACGGCATTTCCGGGTAGATTGGCTACTTGCGAAAATTTCAACCCATATTGTGGCGGTGACCTATGAAGCTAGGAACTCGCTTATCCGACACGGCATCCCCGAGCGAAAAATCTCTGTTATCTCGAGCGCAATAAATATCCGCCGCTATGAACGACTTGAATCCAAGGGCATTCGAACGAAACTCGGATATCCAGAACGGGCTTTTATTTTCATATGGATAGGGCGATTCATCCGTCAAAAAGCAGTTGATGTATTGCTGCGGGCTTTTGCTAAGCTTCAAAATGGCCTTCTTATTCTCGTTGGCGATGGAGAAGAACGGGAAATATTACAGCAACTTGCGGCGGAGCTGCATATTGAAAAACAAGTGCGCTTCCTTGGTTTTCAGAATGACGTTCGAGAGTTTTTGGCAGCGGGGGATTGCTTCGTTTTGCCGTCGCGCTGGGAAGGACTCCCAGTGGCGCTATTGGAGGCGATGGCAGCGGGGAAGCCGATCATTGCAGGAGATATTGAGGGCATAAGGGAAGCGGTCACTCAAGCCAAGAACGCTATTTTAGTAAGGCCTGATGATGTAGAATCGCTCGCGGCTGCTATGCGTAGCATGATGGCTGATAACGCGCTACGCGCGCGACTTTCGCAAGCAAGTATCATTAGGGCAAAAGATTTTAGTATAGAATCCCATACAGATCAGTTACTTAAGCTTCTGGGTTATTCATAATAATTAGTATTTATACATCCGCATTGATATATATGAACAGGTCATTGTCTGGTAAATTGTTGTCTGGACGCATTTATCCGGAGTTTTTCAATATTGCAAATGATGATACGGTGCTTTACGCGGGATGCGGTCAGGGATCGCAGGTTTTGGCTTATGGAAATAAAGGGGCGCACATCGTAGCGAGCGATGTGCAAAAAGAACGCGTAGAGAGCGCGCTGAGGAATGCCGAGGCTTTGGGAATAAAAAATATTGAAGGCGTTGCGGCAAATCTCGAGTCGTTGCCGTTTGCCGATAATACATTTGATAAAATCATCGCCGTTGACGTCATCCAGCACGCCCAAAACCCCGAGAAGGTTTTTGCAGAGCTGCGAAGGGTGCTTAAGGAAAATGGCCGGGTCCTTGTCACGTTTCCCGCGCTACAGCACTATTTGCTGACGAAGATTTCGAGGTGGAAGAATGGAACATCTCCGGGCGGGAAGTGGAATCCGGACGCCTTTAACCACAATCTGCCGGTAGCCGAATGGCTTTTGGCGGCCAGCGATGCCGGACTAGAACTTGTGCGGAGTCATGCCACAACCCTCTTTCCACCGCTCCATCGCTATGGTATTCCGCGATTCTGGTTTTCGAATGAGGTCATTCATGCATTCGATTATTTTCTCGGCGGTTTATGGGGTTTGAAGAATTTTGGTCAAGCACTCATGTGCGTATATCACAAAGTCATTCCAAATAAAAAATCGGATATGAAAAAGAAGATATATTATATAGCCAATTTACGCTTACCCACCGAAAAAGCTCATGGGGTGCAGATCATGCGAATGTGCTCGGCTTTTGCGCATGCGGGCAACGACGTTACGCTTATTACGCCGTTTCGCTTTCGAGTCGGTGATCTTGGGCATGTAAAAAATATTTTTACGTACTATGGCGTAGAAAAGAATTTTAAAATTCTCCGCTTGCCCTCATTCGACCTTTTCCCGCTTACTCATTTTTTTCCGTTTTTCGACCGCGCGGCATTTGTAATCCAGTATGGCTCCTTCCTGTTATCTGTTATCTGTTACCTGTTATCTATGCGACGGCAGAAAGCCGTCATCTATACTCGCGATTCTCGCATTGCCCGTCTTGTGTTGTGGCTTACAAAAAATGTTTTTCTTGAGCTTCATACTATTCCCAAGATGGACGACATTGAAGTTGCGCGAGGCGTTTGCGGCATCGTAACGGTAACGCGCAAGCTCCGGGACTTATTGATTGAAGGAGGCGTCGCAGAAGAGAACATTATGGTAGCGCCGGACGGGGTTGATGTTGCAGCGTTCGAGTCGGTGATCAAAGATGAAACAGAACTCCGCAAAGAACTTCACTTGCCGATGGATGCAATCCTTGTCGGCTATACTGGTCGGCTTAAGACATTTGACCAGGAAAAGGGCATTCCCGAACTACTGGAAGCTTTTGCCGTTGCCTATGCGACGCATCCGCGTATTCGCTTGGTCATTATCGGCGGTGATCCAGCGGATGCGCAAAAGTATACGAAGCGCCTCACCGACAGCCGCATTATTGCCAGGATTCATTTTGTACGGCATGTTCCGCCAACAGACGTTCCAAAATACTTAAAAGCGCTGGATGTGCTCGTGGCACCGTTTCCGCGCTCGGAACATTATGCCAATGCCATGTCGCCGCTCAAAATTTTCGAATACATGGCATCCGGAAAGCCCATGGTAGTTTCCGATTTACCATCAGTTCGGGAAATTCTTTCTGGAGAGAGCGCATACTTTTTTGAAGCAGGGAACCCGCAGGATTTGGCAAGAGTCTTGCTGAAGGTGCTTGATAACCCGGATCAAGCGCGGCAGCGTGCAGAGGGGGCCCGTAAGCTCGTTCCGAAGTATATATGGAAGGAGCGCGCGAAGAACATTCTTGACTTTATGGAAATCCAAACTCCCGCATCCGAGCGATGATGTTGCTATATCGGCTTAATCTGTTATCATTGTCTTCATGCCATTTTTGGAAAAAATCGCCAAGTGGATCATCATCGGCGGCGTAGTTTTGCTTTCCTTCTCTCCATTTTTTGTCACGCCCGAAACCGCTTTCCCCGCGGTGTTCATCCGCGTCATTATTACGCGCCTTGTTATAGAGGTTATGGTGGTCTTTTATGTTTTCTTGGCGCTTTTCTTTCCATTATACCGTCCGCGGAAGTCCGCCATCACCTATGCCGTTGGCGCTTTCTTGTTCGCCTTTCTCCTCTCAACGATATTCGGCATCAATTCTTACCGCTCATTTTGGGGATCGCATGAGCGCATGGAGGGGTATGTAACTCTTTTGCATTTTGGGGCCTTATTCATGGTGCTTTACGGAACATTCCGGCGCCCCGAAGAATTCAAAAAAGTACTGTGGATGTCGGTGGTGGTGAGCGTGGCGCAGTGTTTTTACGCCTTCGGCCAGATCCCGGCCATAAATATCCAGTCAACGAAGCTCTATGCAAATGAGACCAGTCGTATTTCGGGAGCATTCGGCAATGCGACCATATTTGCTCTCTATCTCGTTTTTCAGACATTCTTTTCCGCTATGCTGTTTTTCTGGGAACGCAAGTCTTGGATGCGATGGACGCTCGGGATAATTTTCCTGATCAATATCGTTGCCATTATTTTCTCCGGGACGCGCGGCGCGATGTTCGGCGTGGCCGCAGGCATTATACTTATTGGGCTGGGATACATGCTATTTTCGGGAAACCGGCGGCTGCAACTTGTCGGCGGCATGGCCATAGCCCTCATTATCGGAACATTCGTCCTACTCTATATCTTCCAAAATACGGAGTTTGTGCGAAATCGGTATCTCCTGCAGCGCATGAGCGTTTTTACGGAAGCCGGTTCGACCATCACGAGCCGTTCGGTTGCCTGGAAGATCGGTATTCGCGCATGGAAGGATCGGTTCTGGCTCGGTTATGGCATGGAAAACTTCAACTACGCCTTTAACCGATACTATAATCCGCGCATGATCATCTATGACAGCGGAGATTTTGACCGGCCGCATAATCGTTTTGTGGAGTCCGTCGTCTCGGGCGGATTTATCGGCATTGTGGCGCACCTTTCGGTCTTTCTGACTACGGGATGGTTTTTGCTTAGAAAATGGTTCAAGAAGAGCGTTTTCTTTTTTCCGCTTGCCGCTCTTTCGTTGCTTCTTGCTTATGCCATGCAGCTGTCTACGTTATTCGATCACATGATATCGTATCAGTTCTTTGCTATTTTTTTGGCGCTTATTGCGACATGGCAGGCGAGTGCCGGAGCAGTAGATCCGCAACCGGAGATTGGCGGCGCGACGAAAATATTATCTTCGGAAAACGAACCGTCGCCATACGGGTGGCTCAAGTTTGTGTGCGTTATTGCGGTTGCGGTTGGCATGGGGTGGTTTGCCTGGATCGCGAACGTTGTGCCGGCCCAGGCAAGTTATTGGGCGCAGGTTGCTTCCAATACAAACTACACCTCGCAGGGGAAAGCATTTCCGCAGGCTTTTGAAGCGCTGAAAAAATCTTTCGATCTTAATACATATCTTAATGTGGATATGCGCCTTGCGCTTTCGGGGTTTGCGTCTTCGCAGGCGCGCGCCGGCGAGACCCCCGAAGAAAAGAAATTCGGTCGGGAGGTTCTGGAGTACCTTGCGGGACAGTTCGAAAAAAATCTTACCGAGCACCATCCAGATATCAAGGATTTTCTCGCGCACCAGACCTATGCGCGTATTGCGCAGAATTTGGCGGAATACGATTCTTCGTGGAACGAGAAAGCCCTTAAAACACTTCAGGATGGCACTGAAGAGTACCCCAAGAAGTTCCAGTTAATACAAGGTCTCGCGCGCCTGTTTATGCAGAGGGGGCAGGCGGAGGACGCAGTCAAGGTATTCGAAAAATATCCGCTGGAATATGCAAGGGGAGACTTTTATTTTGATTACGCCGCGACGCTTTATTCCGCGGGAAGGAACGAAGATGCATGGAAACAGATAGAGCGAGCCATGGTTGACGTGGGGTATGGTTTTTCCAAAAACCTTCCCCGTCTTGTTGATATCCTGCTGGAGGATAAACAGTATAAGCGCATTATTCAGCTATATGAATATCAACTGAAATATCATAATAAGGGAGATACCCAGCTTATGGCCTCTCTCGCGCAGGCGTATTATGAAATAGGAGATATTCCCAACGCTCGCCGTGTTGCCGAACAACTACTTGAAGTAGACCCGGAGCATAGAGCCGATATTGAAGCATTCTTGCGGGAGCTGGAGCAGTTATAATATCTAATATCTAATATCTAATATCTAACTGGGGCTTTGTCATTAGAAATTAGACATTGGAAATTGGAAATTTCCAGGTTGTGTGCGGCATTACAGGCTTTATCGGCCAAGGAAACAGGGAAATCATAAAAAAAATGGCAGATACTTTGCGTCATCGCGGACCGGATGACGAAGGTTTTTTTATGGATGAAGCGGACCATGTATGCCTGGGATTCCGGCGTCTTGCAATCATCGATCTCGATACAGGAGCACAGCCAATGACCAATGAGGACGGCTCCATTGCCATTGTATTCAACGGAGAAATTTATAATTTTAAAGAGCTTCGCGAAGATCTTGAGAAGCGGCATGTTTTCAAGACCCGTTCCGATACCGAAGTCATCGTGCACTTATACGAAGAAGAAGGCGAGGGCTGTTTCAAAAAGTTTAACGGCATGTTCGCAATCGCCGTTTGGGACAAGAAAAAGAAGCGCATTGTGCTTGCGCGAGATCGTATGGGAGAAAAACCGCTTTACTGGGCGAAGTTCGGAGACACGTTTCTTTTTGCCTCCGAGGCAAAAGCCATTCTTGCGCATCCCTCGGCAAAAAAAATTCTCAATCGCGCCGCAGCTATCAAGTACTTTTTCTTTCTCTCCGTTCCAAGCCCCTGGACGATTTACGAGGGTGTATACAAACTGGAGCCGGGGCAGGTTCTCGTTTACAGCGGCGGAGAAATGACCCTGCGTCTCTACTGGAAGCCGAAATACGATGCGGATCCCCGGATGACTCTGCATGATGCGATGCGCGAGACAGACCGTTTACTTGAAGATGCAACTCGCCTGCGCTTGGCTTCCGACGTGCCGCTCGGTATTTTCCTTTCGGGAGGCATTGATTCGGGTGCGGTAGCATACTATGCGGCCCAGGCCTCGAAAGAGCGTATAAAAACATTTTCCATCGGTTTTGAGGTTCCGACATTCGATGAGTCGGCTTATGCAAAGGCGGTGAGCGAAAGGATCGGTTCGGAACATCATGTCGAAGTATTTGGGCAAAAAACCCTTTTTGACCTCATTCCCCAAGTTACCCAGTTCATGGACGAGCCGCTCTCCGATTCCGCTTTATTGCCGACCTACCTGCTTTCAAAGTTTACGCGCCGGCATGTGACCGTAGCGCTCGGCGGAGACGGGGGAGATGAGTTGTTTCTGGGATATCCTACTTTTCAGGCGCACCGGATTGCCGAATGGTATCGCCGGCTGCCCAGAGTGATAGGCGAACGTTTTCTTCCCTATCTTGGGGGATTTCTTCCGGTTCGTCATGAGGGACTATCACTCGACTATAAGATTAAAGCGTTTCTTTCGGCTGCCTCACTGCCGGTAGGTGTCAGGCAGCAGATATGGATATCGACATTTCACGGCGGTCATCTCCAGAAACTTTTCGCTCCGGGATTCGTCTCTGATATTCCTCCCAATACGTTTCGCGCCGATATAGACGCTGATTTGGAGGAATTGTCTCCCAAGAATACGGACGAAGCTGCTATGTTCCTCTACGAGCGTTATTTTCTTGGTGACCAAGTTTTAACTAAAGTTGACCGCGCGTCGATGGCGGCATCGCTGGAAGTGCGCGCTCCGTTCCTTGACCACCGTTTGGTGGAGTTCGCCCACCGCATTCCGGCCTCCTTGCGCCTACGCTTCTGGCAGAATAAATACCTCCTGAAGCGTCTTATGCGCGGCAAACTTCCGGACGAAATTATGGATAGGCCGAAAAAGGGTTTCTGGGTGCCTATTGGTCTCTGGCTCAAAAAAGAGCTGAAGCCGATGCTCGCGCAGTATCTTGGCGCATCCGCTCTTCGGTCCCAGGGCATATTCCAGCCGGAGTATGTACAGAAGCTTATTCATGAACATGAGCGCGATATCCGGGACCACCGAAAAATTCTGTGGTCTCTTTTAATGTTTCAATTATGGCAAGAATCTTGGATGTGAGATCGAAGCTGATCTCTTTCTGCATATTATTTTTTCCGGCGGCAGCGCTCGCCGCTTTCCTGTTCCCGCTGAAGCGGGTTTTCGGAGACGAAGATACGCTCCTCCAGTTCTATCCGTATGCAGCCTTCTTTTCAAAGGCCCTGCACAACGGCACGTCTTTTATTTTTTCCAACCAGCTTCTGGCCGGGTTTCCGCTGGGCGCGACCATGAACGGCGGGTTTTTTAATCCCGTGCACTTTGTGGTGTTCCGGTTTGCCGACTTTCTGACCGGTTACCATGCCTTGGCCGTATGCTACTTTGCGGCGGGATTCTACTGTATGTACATCCTGCTTCGTCGGCTGGATCTTGGGGAATGGGAAGCGCTTTTTGGGGCAACCATCTACGGTCTTGGACAGTACAGCCTCACCTGGCTTGCTATTTTGCCGGCTGCCCAAATACTTTTTTTCGTGCCGCTTTTATTCCGTTCGGTTTTGGATATCCGGCAATGGCGCTGGTTTACGGTTGCGGTGCTTAGCGCTGCTTGGGCCTTAGTTGGCGCCATGCCGCAAATGGCTGTGGCGGCGATTGCGTCAGCGGGGGTATTCGCCATATTTCAGGATGCAGAAGGATCTACTTTCCAATTCAAGAATTTAAAAAGAACTTTTTGGTACGGTTTTGCAATGATTCTTGGCGCTGGCCTTGCTGCTCCGTATCTCTTCTTCGCGCAGGCGCAAGTCGCCCTGTCCAATCGTCCTTATCTTACATTCGCCGAATATCACGCAAGTTCCCTGCCGTGGGGCAGTCTTCTCCGCTACATTCTGCCTACTTTGCAGCTGCCGTTTCTTGTTTCGGCAGAGCCCGTTGCCATCGAATTTGTGCCCTTCTTGCTTGCTCTTTGGGGCTGGTGGGTATATCGGCAAGAGCGGGTCACTAAATTTTTTGCGATATTCGGGGTCGCGGCGGCCCTCGCCGCCCTTGCATACGCGCCGTTAACACTCCTCTTGCATTATGTACCGATTTTCAGCTATTTCCGCGGGCCTGGTAGGTATATATTTTTAACCGCATTCGCGCTTTCCGTTCTTGCAGCCAAAGGAATTGGTGCGTTGCGGACCGACGGAGGCCCAGAACATTTCAGGCGGTGGCTTTATTGCGGGTTACGGATATGGGGCACTATTGGAGTTATTGCGATTGGCGCCACCATGGCATCGAAATTTTTGTACGCACCGATCTTGGCATTGCTCAAGAACTATTTTGATATACATCTTTACGCTCGCACCTCGGGTCTCGCGCTTGCCACGTATCACCAGGCAATCGAACGCTATCTTGAGCAAGGACTGTCCGCTTTCTCATTCACTGCTCCTGCGTTTCTCATGGTATTTTGTTCTACCACAGCGGCGCTGGGAGTTTTGGCATATGCCGTTAAAAAAAGATCCTTTCGGAATACAAATATTGCGATCTTATCCCTCCTTCTTTTTGCCGAATCTTTCGGCGGATATGTTCTTGCGGGGCAATTCATTCCAAAGACAGTTTTAAAGGAACCGCCTTTTGTCGCGGTCATTAAAAAGCTGGAAGAAGGCCGTGCTTTGCCTTATCGGGTGTTTGCGCTATGGCCTCTGCAAGAAAACTACCGGCAGGTTATACTGGCCTCGGACGCCCCGCGTGTGGCGCAAGAGCGGTTTTTACTTTCCGGGCTCACCCCAAATGCGAATCTTTTTTGGGATATATCGTCCGTCGACGGGTATGATAACCTTATGGCCAGCAACATAAGCGAACGGCTTGCCGGTGCAGGCAGTGAGCGCGCTACCTTTGGAGAACTCCTCGCGCTTGCGCCGCTTTCTCCGGAGGAGAAACTTAGCCGTTTTTATGGCGAACTTCCGACCCTCGGAGACCTAGGGGTGAAATACATCGTTGCGGCTTTTTCGCTCACTCATCCGGATCTTTCGATACGTGCCACTTCCATGGAAGTTCCGGGAGTTACTCTGTATCTCTACGAGTATGCTAAAGCCGAGCCGCTTCTTGCATTCGTTCCGGAAGAAAATCAAAACCGTATGGACACGCTGCACGCGGTGCGTTCCTCGGATGGATTTATAGAAGCGGATGTTAAAACTGTAAAGCCTCGCATGCTCGTATTCCGTTTCACGGCCGTTCCCGGATGGCAAGGATATCTTGATGATGAGCCGGTGACACTGGAGAAAAGCGGCGCATTCCAAACGATGCGTGTACCGACAGGTGCACACCGGGTGCGATTCGAGTTTTCCTACAAAGCCGCGCTTGGCATACATTAGAACATGATCCCGTTAGAGGCCGCGGTCGCTAGCGAGGATTTTAAGAAGCGAATTTTTAAAAAATTTTTAGCATTAAGTATTAGGCGTTGCAGTTTCAAACGACCGCGACCAGCCTCTAACGGGATGAAGAAGCGTATTGCTATTATCGGCGGGGGATTTGCGGGACTGGGCGCGGCCTGGGAACTTTCCCGTCGCCGCGACGTTGAGGTCCATATTTTCGAACGTTCGCCGGAACTTGGAGGGCTTGCGGGCGCATTTCCCGTGGGCGATTCGCATCTCGAACAATATTACCACCACATGTTCCCCGAGTATCATGACCTTATTGAACTTTCCAGGGATCTGGGCCTTGAGGATAAAGTTTTTTTCAAGAAAGCCTCTTCCGGCAGTTTTGTGGATGGCAAAATGTATCCGTTCTCTTCGGCGTTCGACGTTTTGCGCTTCTCGCCACTTGCCTTTGTTGATCGTTTGCGACTGGGGTTGGGAATCGCCTACTTGCGGTTTACGAAAAATTGGAAAAAATTCGAGAATATCACGGCCTCCGCGTGGCTGAAAAAATTTTTTGGCGAACGCATTTATGAGGTTATGTGGCGGCCGCTTTTGGTGGGTAAGTTTGGTGAGCGCGCCGATGATGTGGGTATGGTGTGGTTCTGGTCGCGCATCTATGAGCGGCCGGGGCGATTCGGATATATTCAGGGGGGGTTTAAGACGTTGACGAATGCGCTTGGAAAGAAGCTTGAGGGTCTCGGCGTTCGCATACATCTCAATGCGGGCGTTACCCAGTTTACGAAAAACGAAACGGGAAAATTCATCGTGAGCGTCGCGGGCAGTAATGAAGTATTCGACGCGGTATTGGTTGCCGCAACCCCCATGGTCTTTTTACGTCTGGCTCCCTGGCTTCCGGAAACATATTGCAATGCACTCAGTCAATTAAAATACTGCGGCACTATCTCCGTGGTTCTTACGCTTGACCGGAGCTACTCACCCTATTATTGGCTGAATATTCAAGACGCATCACTGCCCGTGCTGGCGGTGGTGGAGCATACCAACTTTGTAGGCCCGGAACACTACGGTGGCAATCATTTGCTTTACGTTGCCAAGTACATTGATCCGGAAAGCTCTTTATATCGCATGCCGGATGCGGATCTTCTGAAGCTCTATTTTGCCGCTCTTAAGAAAATAAACCCAGCTTTTGATGAGGCTTGGGTAAAGGACCAAAAAATATTCCGAGCTCCCGCTACGCAACCCATCGCAAAGGCCGGGTACCAGCGTATTCGTCCGGAAATTAAAACGCCGATCCCCAATCTGTACTTCGTTTCCATGTCGCATATTTATCCATGGGACCGTGGCACCGAACGCAGTTTTTGCCTCGGCAAAGAAGCTGCTATTCTGATGATGCGAGACTAGGGGGGCGACATGGACGTATTGCGCAATCTTTTGTAAAGTAGGGGATATGCTCCAGCCGAACCAGAAAGAGCCTTATGCAGTATCGGTTGTCATGCCGGTGTTTAACGAAGCCGAAGTCATTGCTGAAGTCGTCCGGCAGTTTGGGAAGGTTTTAGAACGGTTTGAGCGGCCGGAATTCGTTATCGTGAACGACTGCAGTACGGACGAAACGGGAGCGGTCCTCAAAGAGCTTCAGGGGCAGTATCCGTACTTGCGCGTGGTGCATAATGAAAGAAACAAGGGTTTTGGACCGACGCTCATTCGCGCGCTTTCTGAAGGCCGGGGAGAATATATTTTTTATAGCGACGGAGATAATCAATTCAATGCAGAGGACTTTTGGCTCGTGTGGGCGCGCATGCGGCGGGATAACCTGGATGTCGCGATAGGTTACCGCCACAAGCGCCAAGATTCCGCCACCCGGATCGTTATAACCTCGATGCTTAAGGTTATTGCTCTTGCACTTTTTGGAATTTGGCTTCCGGATGGGAACTCCCCCTTCCGCCTGCACAGGCGCGAGGCCCTACGGGTCATGCTGCAGAAGTTGCCGAAGTCGCGCCCCGTAGCGCCTTCCGCGCCATTAACGCTCGTCGCATATAAACTGGGAATGCGCATCGGCTGGGTAGCGGTACGGCACTATGCGCGAGCTACGGGAAATTCCGTTTTCAACAGCCGGAAGATACTGAAACTCGCGTTTGCCGCGACCATAGAAATCATACGGCTTCGGGTTATTATATAATTTCTTATTGTGGGACGGAGCTCCAGAGAAAAAGACTATTTTAAATGATATGGAAAATATTCTTATAACCGGCGGTTGCGGTTTCATCGGGTCTAACTTTATCCGGCATATCTATCATGCACATCCGAATTTCCGTATTTTCAATATAGATGTGCTTACGTATGCCGGAAACCCAGAGAATTTACGCGATATTGAACGCCTCGAATCGGAAAAACCAAAAAATGAGCGGCGGTATCAGTTCATCTGCGGAGATATTTGCGATGATAAATTGCTCGCAGGGATCTTTTCCATGTATGATTTCTCCCTGGTCATCAATTTTGCCGCCGAGACCCACGTAGATAGGTCCATCATCAGCATGACCGACTTTATCCGGACGAACATCGGCGGGGTCAGAGCTCTTATTGAGGCCGTGCGGAATTATGAGGTGCCGCGTTTTGTGCATATTTCAACGGACGAAATTTATGGCGATGTGCTCCAGGGGTACTCAACGGAAGATACCATGCTACGTCCATCCAATCCCTATTCATCTTCCAAGGCGGCGGCAGATCTCATCGTGCAGTCGTTCATTCGCACCCACCGGGTACCCGCCATTATTATCCGCGGGTCCAATAATTACGGCCCGTACCAGTATCCAGAAAAACTCATACCGCTTGCGGTTACGAACCTTATCGAGGGGAAAAAGATCCCGGTCCATGGAAAAGGCGGACACATGCGCAGCTGGCTTCACGTGGAAGATTTTTGCAGGGCCATCGATCTTATTGCTACCCAGGGACCCCTCTATGAGATTTTTAATGTCTCCGGGGAAGAGAAGACGAACTTAGAAGTGCTGACGATGATTGCCAGACATTTAGGCAAGGATCTTTCCGTCCACAAGGAACACATAAACGATCGGCCCGGCGCGGACCTGCGTTATGCTCCCGACTCCACTAAATTAAAAAAGGCGTTGGGTTGGCAACCGATGCACCGGATCGAAGACAGCATGGGCGATGTGGCGCAATGGTATCTCAATAATCGTGAATGGTGGAACGCCATCAAGACGAAAAAAGAGTTTTTAGAACACTATGTCAAACAATCCAAAGGCCAATGGTCTTGAGGCGGGCAAAGAATCTACCCGCATGAGCATGTTCCCCACCATGCTTATTACGGGAGCGAATGGCTATATTGCCTCGAATATTCTTACACACATCACGCCCCGCGAGGGCATATTTTTGCATATCCGGAATGCGATCGTAGCTGAGAGATATCGACGTACGGGCTGGCAAGTTTTAGAAGGTGACCTTACGCAGGGGGCGGTATTGGAAGCTCTGCCTAAAGTAGATTGTATTTTGCACACGGTAGGACTTTTTCGGGGGAGCGCGCTCGATATTTTAAGGACCAATGTGTTATCGACGAGCGGGGTTTTACGCATCATGGAAACTCGCCGCATCCCGCGGCTAATTTTCCTATCTACCGCGGCGGTATACGGCGATACCGCCGATACTCTTGCAAACGAAGATACTCCGCCAAATCCCCTCACGCCGTACGGAACCTCCAAACTCGTTGCCGAGATTCTTATCCGGTCCGCGGTAGATGTCGGGCGTATCGGGTCTGCCCTGGTCCTGCGCTGCGGCAACGTTTACGGGCCGGGGTCTCCTAAGGGCATGTTTTTCGAACTTGCAAGTAAAATTTGCGCAGGCCTGCCGGCGCGCGTCGATGGGGATGGCCTGCAACTGCGCGACCCGCTCTATATAGATGACCTAGTGGGTCTTATAGTTTCGGTACTTGCTTCTTCCGGCAAGAAGGGACTTGTCATCTATAACGTCAGCGGTAGGGAGCGCTGTACGGTTCTTCATCTTGCCAATATGATTGCCCAAGCCGCAGGGGTACCGTACAAAATGGAATTTACCGGCAAGCCAGCGGGCTTGCCCCATGCGCTCTGCTTGGATAGTTCGAAAGTTCTCCGGGAACTCAACTGGAAACCCAAGGTTTCGCTTGCGGAAGGCATTGCTCGCGCATACGCCTTCCCAGAGGGTTCCCAGTGAATAATATTTTCTCGCGTTTAAAATCCTCCGTAGTATGAATCTTCTTTCCGTCATCATTCCCGTCTATAACGAAGAAAAAACTATTGCCAAAGTCATTTCTCGAGTGGAGCAGGTAAAACTTCCCGAAGATTTTGAACGCGAGATTATCATCATAAATGATGGCTCAACTGATGGGACTGCCGAAGCTCTCAAGACGTTCGAAGTGAAATATCGCGTAATCCACCAACAAAATACCGGCAAGGGCGGCGCGGTGCGTTCCGGATTCAAGCTGGCGAAGGGTGACTATATTATTGTGCAAGATGCGGATCTAGAACAAGACCCGAATGATTTTTCGGCGCTTCTTGCGCCGCTGCTCAAAAAAGAAGTCGATGTGGTATTCGGCTCTCGTTTTTTAGGTAAATACCTGCCGCAGGCGCTTTTGATGAATGCGCATTATCTTGTGAATCGTTTTTTTACCATGACTTGTAATTTTCTTTCAGGTTATAAAACCACCGACATGTGGACGGGGTACAAGATGTACAGCCGTAAGGCGCTCGATGCGGTTCTGCCTTACCTTAGATCCAATGGCATCGAATTCGAGCCGGAGATTACCATCCTTCTCTCGAAGTTGGGTCTTCGTATCATCGATGCGCCCATTTCGTATACGCCACGTTGGTACGCCGAAGGCAAAAAAACAAACTGGAAGCAGGCAATCCGTTCTTATATAAAAATGATCAGTTTCGCATTCAGGAGGATCCCCCGTTCTTTACCGTAGGCAAGAATTCTGATACAGTAGTTTTACAAGTTTCTCTTTATGTCTCATCTTTTGAACAACGCCACTATTCTTATAACTGGGGGTACCGGCGCCTGGGGGCGGGAACTTACCCGGCAGATTTTTGAGCGATTTAATCCGAAGGAAGTTCGGATCTATTCGCGTGGAGAGCATGCACAAGTGGAAATGCGCCGCCTTTTTTCCGATCCGCGCATAAGGTTCATCATTGGCGACGTGCGTGATAAAAATATTCTCAACTTCGCTATGCGTGGAGTCGACTACGTTTTCCATCTCGCAGCACTTAAGCATGTGCCGATTTGTGAAGACAATTCATGGGAGGCGGTACTAACGAATATTTATGGTACGCAAAATATCATTGAAGCTGCTATCCAGAATAAGGTGAAAAAAGTGGTGGATGTCTCTACCGATAAAGCAGTGGAGCCGCATAACTTATATGGCGTTACCAAGGCATGCGGTGAGAAGTTGATGATAAACGCCAACCAGAATTATCCGTCGGAAACGATATTTATGTGCATCCGCGGCGGCAACGTCATCGGAACCACCGGAAGCGTTATCCCGCTTTTTGCGGAGCAGATCAGAAAAAACAATAAAATTACTCTCACGAACGGCTCCATGACGCGGTTTCTTATGAGTACACGCGAAGCCATTGGTCTTGTTTTTCAAGCATTTGAAGAGGCAAGGGGTGGCGAAGTTTTCGTTATGAAAATGCCAGCGGCGACCATGGATACGGTGGCAAGGGTCATGGTAAGACTGCTTGGTGACGTCAAAACCACGATTGACGTTGTCGGCACTCGCCCCGGCGAGAAAATGCATGAGATGCTTGTATCAAAGAACGAGGTACCCATGGCAAGAAACCTTGGGAATGGGTATTTTGTCATTTTGCCGCACTACGCATCAAGAGAACTTAAGGCTGCATATGCGAAGCGCAAAAAGCTTAAGATCCCATATTTCAGTTCGCAAAACACCCGCCGACTAAAAGAGAAGGATCTGGCCGATATACTGCGCAATGAAACGTCCGCGTTCTTGGGGCGGCGCCTTTTATCCGTGACGTAATCTAAATGATTTAAAATTTCGATTTTATCATTTGGCATTATGCGGATTTTTACAAGATATGCCGCCATCTCAACATCCGCAACATCGTCTTGCCAGTATTATTCTGACCGTGCTTTTTATCCTAGCCTTCTCTCTTCGCGTATGGGGCATGCGTGAAAAAGGCCTCTTTTTGCATGATGAGGCTGACATCATGCTCCGGGTTCGGACCTATGTGACGCTTGCCAAAGTTCTTCCGCATGCAGTGGCACTTTGGTGGCAAGGAGATGTCTCTGCATTACGCGCGTTCAGTTACGAAGCCTTTCCTTCCGGTTTTTTTCCGTCATTCAGCGCACTCCCGGCCCATATCGTTCCGGGAGTTATTATTGCGCTTATATTTGGAGAACACGACTGGACGCTTGTTTTATGGAATGCGTTTCTCGGCGCTCTCACGGTCCTTGCGGCGTATCTCTTGATTTGGCGCCTCTCCAGGAACCGGGTGGTTGCAGTTATGGGGGCCGCGCTTCTAGCGCTTTCACCGTATCACGTTCTCTATTCCCGCACCGCCCATGCCCAGATTTCGGCGGGATTCTTTTTTACGCTCGCAGTGTTTTTATACATTGAGAGCTTCTATGCAACCGAACGGACCCGTTATCGATTTCTTTTCTTTGCCGGTATTTCTCTCGCGCTAATGGTCTCCAGCCATTATGGGACGTTGCCAATACTCTTTTTTTTCGGTTGTCTGGAACTTATTGTCAGCATGGTGTATTTTCGTAGCGAGTCGGCCGGACGTTGGGGGGTACTTGCTATTGGAGTGGCGATGCCGTTTTTATTCTTTCAGGCCTTTCTTTCTTTTCGAGAAAATATTCTTGTTCGGGCTGGCTACGATCTGCGGGATGTGCAGTCGTATACGGGAGAAGTGATAGAAATGACCCGCAGTGCCGTGGACGTTTCTTTGGGGGCGGAGCGTTCCTGGCCGGAACCTTTTTATTTCTTTGATCTTATCCAGTATGCGCACGGATGGATGTTCGCCTTACTTTTTGGAGCAAGTTCGCTTTTAGTCGTGGTGGCAATAAAGCGCCGTTCTTTAGAGCTCGGCGTCTTTCTCTGGCTCACATGGATCCCGCTTATTTTTTATAGTCTGCTGTATGTCCAAGCACCTAGGAGATTCGTTGTCTGCCTGCCTATTGCGGTTGTTGCCATTGCGCTTCTCCTTGACCATCTGTGGGCGGCATATATTTCGCGTAAACACCTTGCGACGGCAATCATGCTCGCCATTGGAGTTTTTATGATCGGTTCCCGTTTACCGCAATTAAAGAATGCTATCACTCTTCGGTCTCCTTATCCCCAAGCGGCAACGGCCCTAAAAAAGATACAGGATACTCGTTCCATTGTTGCGATACCTTGGCCTCTGTACCAGTATTATGGAAATATGCGCATCGACAGTACCGCACTGCTCGCCAACCCATCGCAACCGATTATGCTAGTCGATGATTATGCCGGACTTAACATATCGGAGGCGCTTGCGGCAGAGAAAGGCCGTGTGCCCTTCCTGCAACTTCCCAACCCGGTCGGCTCGAATTATTTTTTACTGCGCGACATGTTAAGCACGTACTCGCAAAAGGACATTCTCCGCATGGTGGAATATCCCGATCCACGGGTCACATCTATACGGTTTTATGATATAACACCGTAGTCATGTCCAGAATACGCATAACCATTTTAGTCGGTATTGCCGCAAGTTTCACCCTGCTTGCCTGCTGGTTACTTTTTTTTCGTGGCCAGCCCAGTGATCTTTTGGGTGATTCGATACGCTGGGACGAACTTGCGCGCTCGGTCGCTTCGGGTACTGGCCTACAGCCGCCGCGCTTGCCCTGGGTGATGGATCGGGAGCCTTTCTATGCCGTATTCGCAGGGGCGGTATACTGGGTATTTGGCGCGCACCCCGGTTATGTGTTATTTGCGCAGTCAGCCCTTCTTGTACTTGTGCTCATGTTTCTTGCTTGGGTCCTTGTGCCGCTCTTTGGCTTGCTCGCCACAGCCGCTATTTCGCTCGCGACCATAGCAGCCCCGGGTGTTGCCGCAATGGCCGTGGGCTATCTCCTTGCCGAAACAGTAGCACTTATTCTGGCCGTGGCAATATTTCTTGTTTTTATTTCGGGTTTTCGTCATCCTAAAAATCTTCGGTACTTTTTTCTGGCGGGTCTGTTTCTCGGAGCTCTGGCGTTGACCCGCTATATATTTTATCCGCTGCCGTTTTTTCTTGTCGCGGGTCTTTTTCTGTTGAAAAAGCGAATGGGCATTGTTAGTCCCGGGCGAATTTCGGTGTGGATCCTCGCAGGGTTTCTGGTGCCGACGATCATATGGACGGTGTATATTTCTCTCGCACTTGGCACTTTCACGCCGGTTGGAACAAAAGGGGGCCATGAACTCTTGCTGAATGCCTATCGCGCGGAGTTGACGGGAAAAAATCTTTTTGCATTTGCCGTTGGCGCCTCTCTTGGCGATGCTGCCGGACAACATCTCTTTCCGGCATACACCCGGGAGGTCGAGCCGTATTTTGCCAACGAAAAGGTCAGGAACAGGATTAACGAAAACCTTATCAAGAGGCGCGAAGAGGGGGGATACTCCAATAATGCCGCTTTGCGCGAAGCCGCATCTTTCGTGCTTGCTCATCCGTTTCGGTTCAGTATTATCGGGATAAGCGAATTTTTTGTGCGTTCCAGCACCATGTTATGGCATAACGCCGCTGATATGCGGCAACTTTTTTCCCAAACCCATCCCGAGTTGCCACTGTGGTTTAAAATTATAAGTGCGTCAGGATACCGCCTTGTAGGTATTGGCGTAGCCCTTTTTGCTTTGGGTGTCGCCGTGAGCGTTCTCCTCAAGCCCACCATTCCCCTATATCTTTTTTTTCCCGCCGTGACCGTTCTTGCCATAAATACATTGCATTTCTTTTTCGAGTCCGTGCCGCGCCATGCGCTTCCCTTGTATCCATTGTATTTCCTGTTATGCGTTTTCAGTGTGCGCCTATGGCGCCGTCGGGCCGATAATCGAGCTATCTGAATACAATCATTCTTATGGACAAATCAGAACATTCCACAAAAGCCGGCATGACCAGACAGGTAAGCTACGCCGATATACGGGAACGGGCCAGGCGGCTGTTACCGGAATTCAGTCATATGGTTGCCACCGTGCCGTATGAACGGAAAGGAATATTGAATTCCGAACTTCTTTTTTTTATCTCATCTCTGCCGGAGCCGTTTACCGGACGGGTGTTCGAATCTGGCCGGGCGCGCGCGCAGAGCACGCTCATTCTGTCTTTGGCGTTGCCGAATTCTCACATTTTCAGTGTCGAGCTCGATGAGCGCTCCCCCGATATCCCAGTCGCTGCCGCTCGCCTCCAGGGGCGCAACAACGTCACCCTTCTTTTCGGTGATTCGCGCATACTCCTGCCGAAACTTGCAAAAGAAGGAGATATTGTCTTGATCGATGGCCCAAAAATGTTTCGGGCGGTACGTCTGGCGATCAATATGCTCCGAATGGCCAGACCCCTAGCCGTGTTTATACACGATGTGAGCATTGAGACACCCGAGCGGGCATTCCTTAATCGTTTCTTTCCAGAAGCTCTTTTTAGTGACCGTCGTGATATCGCTCAAATTACCGCCTCGATTGATGTCAATGCCACCGAGACGCTTCCGCCCCGAGCTCGGCTAGGGGGTTTTGACGGTGCCTACGGATACGGATTTGCGCTTGCCTATATCCCCTATATTCCTGGACGCCCGTACACCTTGTTGTTACTGGCCTCTTACGCCTTCGACATTCTCGAAAGGATCTTGCGGAAGATGGGCATGAGAAGACGGATATAAACATGCATTTTCTGGCACGTTGAATGCGATATCGGCTTTTCCGGCAGAGACGCCTATAACGTTTTGCGCATTATCGAAGAAGCGTGACTTTTAAGAGGCAGAATTTTAGCAGATAAAAATATGCCGCGGAAAGCGGCATATTTTTTCGTATCGGAACACTAACCTTCAGACCCAGGAGTCCGACGCCTTATGTTTGGCGTAAGTGTCGGACCGCGATAGGGGCTCGATCCAGCTCCCCGCACTTATCGCGATAAATGCGGGGAGCATTATCCGAAGGGGAGATAGTGCGCGATCGAAGTGGGCGCCTATCTGGAATAGGCGGAATCTCATCATCTACGCATCTCGTAAGTTGCGCTTTTTAAGTTATTCTGAATTACCGATAACATAATTCATCATCGGCAGTCCCAAAAATTTTGTCGTGTATGTTTTTATTCCGGTAAGCCCTGCTTTTGTGAATATATCTTCCAATTGTTTCAACGTATAAAAATTCGTATGCAGGGTCCACAAAGAAGCGTCTTTCCCAATAAGTCTTCGTATCAACAGACTTAATTTCCACCATGGGGATGGCGCGGGAACCGGGCAAATTACCTTTTTGGCTACGCGTTTCATTTTCAGCACCGATCGCACGGGATCATCAAAATGTTCTAATGTTCCAACGTTATAACTCGCATCAAAATATTTTTCAGGAAAACTCAACTTATCATCACAGAGATCATCTTTTACCATCACATACACAACATAGGAGTAACCCTATGTTGTTTAACGCCGGGTAATGCAAGGGCCAGGCATCCTTTCGTGGAGGGCCCTTATTTGAGTTTCTTTAGCGAAACGGAGATGACGGCATCGTCCTCAAAGAATCGGAGGACTTTAAAGCCTGAAATTTTACCAAGCATGTCTTTTCGTACTTCTGCGGCGTTAAAGCGGGGATTGGAAGAGAACCAGTCGTAATTTGAAGATACCGAAAGTTCGAAGGGAATGCTAGGGTTGTACCAACACCGGAATACCTGATTATGTATGAAACGCTGGAGGTTCTCGTATTTGCGGCCCTGAAATGTGACGTTCTTGATATTGAGTTTATATAATGCTTTGCCGAACTCGGTGACGATGCGGGAAAATTCCCACAGGTCCTTTGGCTTCATGTCCCGCGCACGGTTCATGATGAGGTCGTCTACCAGGTCCCGGTACGGATTTTTTTTTCTGCAAACGCAAAAATTCAATACCCCTCCGGGTTTGAGTTTGCTAAAAAGATGCTTGAGCGTTTTTCCGGGATCTGGCGTGTGGTGCATCACCTGATCACAGGAAATGAAATTAAATTTTTGCGGTACGACGAAATTGGTGATGTCGGCGCGCAATGTTTTGCAATTCGGAAACTTGGCAAGAGATCTTTTTGCCTCTCGAAGCGCCTGCTTGCTTTGATCTACCGCAAGGATCTTGGCCTGTGGGTTTGCTTCGGCGAACATTTTCGAATCGCGCGCTACGCCGCACCCCGCTTCGCAGACGGACATTTTATCCGCCAAAAACTTTTTAAAACCCTGGAGGTTCTTGTAGCCGTACCGGTTTAGATACCAAGTTTGGTAAATATGGTCAGTGGCGCGGGCCCATGTAGGAACCCGCGACCATTTGTAGTTAAAAAACTTGAAAGTGAGGGGCTTGTCTGTTGTTTTCATCCCGTTAGAGACAGGAAACGCTTCAATCTGTTTTTCAGATAGCGCTTGCCCATCCCGGATTTAAGAAATAATTCTCTCGCTAAAGCATCGTCTTCGCTCAGACATGCTTCGTAAGATATAAGTTCGTAGGGACCGCGGCTTCTCGTCGGCTTACTTAGATTTGCATTGTGCTGTTTGAAGCGTTTCCGTAGATCGTGGGTAAACCCAGTGTACCATCGTTTATTCAGGGTGTTCTGTAGTACATAGACATACACCATAGCACGTCTCTAACGGGATCATAAACAGATTAAAAATTTTTATCTGTGAACAGTATACCCGCGCTACCCTCAATAGGCAAGCCCACACATTCATAGTGCGCATTTAGTAAGTGCGTGTGTACATATCAAAGTTGCGCATGTTTAAAACATTACTTTAATAACAAGCGGCGTTCGTGGGGTCAGCGCACTATGAGTGTGTGGGCAAGGTGTTCACGGTATGTTATCCTGGTTTTTATGGATACAGTCGTTCCAACAAAGGGCAAGGTGGTAGGCATTATCATGACCTACAACTGCGCCAAGTTCATCGAAGAGGTGTACCGGCGCCTGCCCAAAGAAAATTTTGACCAGATTATCTGTATGGACGACGAGTCCCGAGACGATTCTGTTGCCGTGGCGCAAAAGCTCGGCATACCCACGTTCACCCACCCGCATACCGGCTATGGCGGCAATTTGCTATTTGGATTGCGCAAGGCCGTGGAGCTTGGTGGGACGCAAATGATAGAGATCCATGGAGACGGTCAATATGATATTGCCTTAAGCGCTCCGCTAGCCATAGACAAACTGAATAGCGGTTTCGATTTCATTTTAGGTAACAGGTTTTACAACATATCCCAGGCCTTTAAGGACGGCATGGGTCCCATCCCGTTCTGCGGGAATGTATTCCTTTCGGTTCTTGCGCGAGTGGGCACCCGGATACCTCTGCAGGATTTTTTTCCCGGTTTTCGCGCCTACAGCAAGCGCTTTGTGGAAACTCTGGATTTTTCCAGGATTTCCAATGATTATTTTTTTAGTTTTCAAATCATTATTCAGGCGCAATACCATCGTTTGCGAATAGGCCATGTGCCTACCCGTTGCGACTACAAGCGCGAGCATACGTCCATCAGTATTTCCAAAGGCATCTGGGCCATATTCCAAACGTCGCATGCCATTTTTCTCTACTGGCTGGCTCTCTGTGGCATACGGAGAGGCATTTTTTCCTAGAGACCGTCTCTTCCACGGACTATGAATGAGTTTTTGTCTAGGCGTTTCTGTTCTGCACTTTTACCCGTCGCTGCTCTTGCGGTCGGCTTTATTTTTATTACTCCTAATTTGGTTGCGTGGTGGCGGATTGATAATTTTCAAATACCGTTTCGTGCCGTCGGCGGAGACGACATCCATTATTTAACAAACCTGCATCGTCTGCAGGTTGAGGGTGTGTCGGGTTCCAGCATGTTCACCTGGGAGCATAGGGCGGACGGCGCGCGCTTTCCGTTCTTTGACGCGATTATAAAGTATGTACCGGGCTTTGCGGGTATTCCGATAATCTGGTTGCAGGTATTATTGAGATTTATTTCGGTTGTTGCGGTATTTCTTGCCTTTTACGGCCTCTTTCGGGCAGTATGCGCGGAGATTAAACTATCATTTTCTCTAGCGCTTGCAACGACGTTTCTTTATAGCCCGTACGCAATCCAGGGGCCGGGGCTTAATTCCTGGTTTCTTTCCTTTTTCTTGGCAGGATTGGTACCGTTCATGTTTACCGCAATCCGGCGTCCGTATTCTTTTGCCACGCTTTCTACAAGCATTCTCTTTGTCTTTCTTTCGGCCATGCATCCGGTCTTTCTTATCACGGCCATCTGCATGACGGGACTTTGGTGGTTTGCGGGGCTTTGGCAAAAAAGAAGGGAAGCGCGGATATGGCTTTATGCTTTTGCGTGGCTTGCCGCTTCATGCGTGGTCGGCCGGATGCTTCTTGGGAGTCATCTGAATGATTTTTTTAATGCTACCGCCGGTTCTGCGGTTAGTGGATTTTTCGAGCGGAATAGCGGTATACATATTCGTATTCCGCTTTTCCCGCTTGTTTTGGCAAGATTCGTTTTATTGGCGCTTGCACTTTGGGTAGGATACCGTAGAGGCAGAACGGAGACCGACGCTGGACGCGGACGTGCCTGGCTCCTTCTTTTATTTCTTTCCGTGCCCACGATTTTGGCGAACGTCCAAAATGCGTTCACGGGTTTTGCGTTCATCGGCGGCCATTTTGTTATCTTGGAAGAATTCATTGTGTTGCCTGCGGTCGCCTTGGTACTCTTTGCCTCTAACACGGAAACATTCCGGGGTTCACGACTGCAAAAAATTCTAGGAATTATCCTTTTCATGATAACGGCTATTTTTCTTTTTTCACTGACCATTAACCGGCCTATTCGCAGTTGGTTAGTATTGGGGCGCTGGGTTCCGCTCTTTATCGGTTATCTTATTCTTTGCCTGTGGCTTGTATTCCCAGGGCGCCTTCGGCTCTTGGCGTCGAAAACCTTGAAATTGCTACCCGCCCTACTCGTTTTCAGTCTTGTTTATGCGGGCTTTTTCCTGTGGCGTTTCTACCGGTACGATGCGCCGACACACGTCGAGGCCCAACAGTACCGACAGATTTATGATCGATTGTCGCAACTTGCACCGGGCGTTGTCATGGCGCCGCCCAGTATGAGTGAACACATAGCTCTCTACACGCCGCAACGCGTGTACTGGTCGCATACGAATGGCCAGTTTGGCGGCACATATGAGGAGCTTGCCGATCGTTTGCTTGACGAGCGCCTTGTTTTTGAGAATAACTCCCAACTGGGAAGCGACTATGGTCGCATAAGCGCTTTTGGCACGTTTAATTATTGGTGCGGCATGCTGACGGAAACGGCATTCTACGCCAAGATGCGCCTGCTGGGCATAGCGGATGTGACCACCTGCGACGTGAACGACCGCAGCGAGCGGGAGTGGCCGAAGTATCTTGCTCAATTTACCTCCGAGCGCGATGCTATTTCGCAGGGTGCCCCCTGGACTCCTAGATACCGCCTCGACTGGCTGGTGGTGCATGAAGGCCAAGACCGCATATCTTCAAGTATTCTGCGGCGTTATTTTGAAAAAGCAGAAAGCGTTGGAAGTTTTACTATTTATAAATATCGGGAGAGTGCTCTATAAGCATGTATGAATGAGTTTTTACTCAAACGTGTCCGATTTTCTCTTCTACTCGTTCTTACTACCCTTGCGGTCGGTCTTCTTTTAATTACACCGGACCTTATCACGTGGTGGCGTATCGACCGTTTTCAAACACCGCTGCGAAACCTTGGCTACGACCAGATACACTATTTGACGAACCTCCACCGCTTGCAGGTAGAAGGCATGTCTGGCTCCAGCATGTTTACCTGGGAGCATCGAGTGGGCTTACCGCGCTTTCCGTTCTTTGATCTGTTTATACAACATCTGCCGTACTTTGCGTCGCTCCCGATTATTTGGTGGCAGATTATTTTGAAGTTTTTTTCTGCTCTCGCGGTTTTTCTGGGCCTGTACGGCCTTTTTCGCGCCGGTCGCGTGAAAATGGAGCTCGCTTTCCTCTTGGCGCTTGTAGCCACTCTCCTCTATAGCCCGTATACAAATCAGGATGTGGGGCTTACAACCTGGTTTCTTATTTTCTTTTTGTTGGGCATTAATGCATTTGTTTTTGCGGTTGTCCGGCACCCGTATTCGCTCGCCACGCTAGGGGCGAGCATCTTTTTTCTTTTTCTATCGATGACGCATCCGGTTTTTCTCTTCACCGCCATCGGCACGACGGGACTTTGGTGGCTCGGCGCACTTTGGCAAAAAAGAAAAGATTGGCGGGTATGGCTCTACGGCTGCATTTGGCTGGGGGCAGTAGGCGTCTCTACTTGGCTACTTCTCGGAGATTATATAAAGGTTTTTCTTGGCCACTCCGCATCGGCGGCCAATGATGGATTTTTTGAGCGGAACGGCGGTGTGCGTATTCGTGTTCCACTTTTTCCTTTGCTGGTCGCACAATTTGGATTTCTCACGGCCGCACTGTATGTAGGATATCGCAAGTATCGCCGGTCCCTGGATGCTGGGGGCGCATCTGTATGGCTTGTACTGTCATTTTTGGCGTTCCAGGGGTTTCTTTTTAATATCCAAAACATAGTTACCGGTTTTTCCGTTATTGCCGACCACTTCTCGGTCCTAGCAGAATTTGTCGCGCTACCCGCTGCCGCAATGATACTATTTGCTCCGTCAGAGGTAGGAACCGTAAACGGGGAGGTCGTTCCGGTATACCAGAATGGGTCTGGAAAGGGGCAAAAGACCATCGGGATCGGGCTTCTCGCCGTTACAGCAATTTTAATCGCTTCGTTGACCCTTGATAGGCCTATTCGCAGTTGGCTGGTGTTAGGACACTGGGCCCCGCTTATCTCAAGCTACTTTATTATTGGTCTTTGGCTTCTCTCTCCGGAGTGGCTTGCCCGAGCGGCTGTGAAAGCAGCTAGATTCCTACCCCTTGTACTTGTGCCCATACTCTCTGTTGTCTATGCGGGCTTATTGTTGTGGCGCTTCTCCGTGTATGATTTGCCGGCGCAAAAGGATTTTCAGGCGAACAGGCAAATTTTCAGCCGATTGTCCAAGTTGCCTGCGGGCGTCGTCATGGCACCGCCCGGCATGAGCGAATACATAGCTCTTTATACCCCCCAGCGCGTGTACTGGACATTTGCAAATGGCCAATTCGGCGGCACCTATCAAGAGTTTGCCGGGCGTCTTGTGGACGAGCGTCTTATTTTTGAGAATAATTCCGAACTCGGAGGAGACATCGGCCATTTCAGTATTTTCGGCGCACCGGACCAGTGGTGCCCGAAACTGACTGAAAAACTGTTTTATACGAAGATGCGCCAGGCAGGCATCGCGAATGTGACAACATGCATTCCGGCGAAAAATGACGCAGACTGGCCCAAGTATCTTGCCGAGTATGCTCGAAGGCGCGACGAGATAGCGCATGGAGCGGCCTGGACTTCTGCGTACCGCCTCGACTGGCTGGTGGTGGACGAAAGCGAAGACCGTGTTTCCCGGGATATGATCGGGCGTTATTTCGAGAAAGTTGAAAGCGTCGGAGATTTTACGATATACCGGTATCGAAATTCAGTTTTATAGAGTTAAAAAATATTCTCAGGAAATAATAAAGGCTCCGGAAGAAACCCTCCGGAGCCGAATTGCTTTTGTTCTTCTACACTGTGCGGTCGCGCTCTACAAGGTAGGCGAACGCTCTTTCCGTCGAGACCAGGGGATACGGCATGCTATTTTGCTGGTAAGCCAGGATACGCTTCACTTCGGCTTCGATGAGATCGAGCCGGGTGCCGGTCAAAACGCCTTGCGAGTGGACAACGGTTGCGTTCCACTGCAACGGAGCTCCCACGGCGTTGTAGATCTTGAGGCCCGGGTATTCCCGGTCGGCCACGGTGACCGCGGTGATGAACGAGCGTAATTGGTGGAATGGCGAGGCAACGAGATACAACCGTTGCCAACCCCATATTTTGACATACCGAACCACGGTGATGAGCTCGGTAAGCGTGTTAATGACGTTATCGCCGAACTCAAACCTGTATGGTATGTCCTCGATGGCCACGTGCGGACATCCGTAGTCAACCAGTTTTTCTACGGAGTAGTCGTATCCGCAGTACCCAAAGCCCTCACCGCCTCCCAGTATGGCGATAGACGAAATTAAGCCGTCCTTCCAGAGCTCCGCACCCCTTTTCAATACCGATGAGGCATTGTTTTTGGTCTGTCCGACCAGATACGCCGCGTCGGCTCCGACCACCTCATCGGACATGATCCGTGTGAGCAACTGCAACCATGCGATAGAGAACATTAAGGCATCCCTTCCTTTCGTTTTCAACAGAAAGCAGGCCTAAAACCAGTCTTCCTAACAATAGAATAAGTATAGCACATAATATAATATTGTCAAGTTCGACCGTTGACAGTGTGTCAAATTTTGATACACTACGGAGGTTACTTCCCTTCTATTTTTATTTTATGTGCAGTATCGGCGGCATTATTCACGGTAGCGGCATCGAGAAAATGATCGATATCCAGAAGCACCGGGCTCCGGACAGTTTTGGATTTTATAAGGACGACGACATTGAGCTGGGGATGGGGCGTCTTAAAATCTTGGACCTCAGCTCACCGGGTCTTTGTCCTTACCAGGAAGACCAATTCGTCTTGTCATACAACGGGGAAATTTACAACTATATTGAACTGAAGGAAGAATTGCGTGCGCATGGCTGGAAGTTTCGCACCACCTCCGATACTGAAGTGCTTTTAAAGTCTTGGCGACAGTGGGGAGTTGGGATGTTCGATAAATTAAACGGCATGTTCGCTATTGCGCTATATGACAAGCGCAAGAAACAACTGCTTCTGGCGCGGGACATTGCCGGAGAAAAACCCCTCTACTATTACCAAAGGGGCGCTCTTTTTGCATTCACTTCGGAGGCGAAGGCTTTACAAGGTGTTGTACCACTGGAATCGAGGCAAGACAGATTTTTTGAGGCTTTCCAGCATGTGCATGGCGAAACGCTCTGGAAACATGTCCACGCTCTTCCCCCGGCGCATTATCTGCTGTATGACCTTGCAAAGGATACTTATGCGATAAAAGAATATTGGGATTTCAAGCCGCGGAACATCCGGACCGAAACGGCTCTGGAGGAGCTGGAAGAGCTTTTGGAAGACGCGGTGCGCATCCGCACCCGCAGCGACGTGCCCTACAGCCTGTATTATTCGGGTGGCATAGATTCGTCGCTCATCTCGACCTTTCATGATTTTCGGGAAAAGTTCTTTTTCGACAACACATTGGACTGGAAGGACGATTTCTTCACCACTATCGATAAGATTGTGTGGCATCTCGACTTTCCGGTCGGTTCACTTTCGTCATACCCTTTGTGGAAGCTTGCGAGCTGGGCGAGTGAAAAAGTAAAAGTAGTCCTTTCCGGTGAAGGCGCGGATGAGATTTTTGGCGGATATGTGCGCTACTTGCCAGTAGCGCGGGAGTGGGAACTGCGCACGCACTTTCCTTCCTACAACACGTATCTGTTCGCGAAGTATTTTAGGTATTTTTCGTATCTGGATGCGTTCGCCGCGCTTACCGCGCGGAACGACGATATCGAGTTCGTACGCGAAACCCTACGGCCCTATTTCGAGCGATTTGAAGACCCCATCACGGCTATGGGATACGCCGATTTTAAGCTCATTATGCCAAGTCTCTTGCAGATGGGCGATCGGATGGCGGGCGCATTCGGCATTGAAAACCGATGCCCGTTCCTTGACCGGCGCATTATAGAATTCGGTTTCAGCCTTCCGCCAGAACTTAAAATAAACGGGCTCGAGCAAAAGATCATGCTCCGCCGGCTGCTCGAGAAACGAGGACTTCTGGAGCCGCTTCAGGGAGAGAAGAAAGGACTCACCATCGTCTTTAACCAGTGGTTCGGCAAAAAAGACTGGGATAGGGGTGCATATTTCGATTTTCTGAAGGAGGGATGGGGAAGGCAGTTTGCGCAAAAGAACGAATCCCGTTAGAGGCCGCGGTCGCTAATAAGGATTTTGAAGATATACATTCCAAAGATTTTTTAACCATTAACTATTAGGTGTTCCGGTTTTAAAAGACTGCGACCCGCCTCTAACGGGATGAAGGTTCTCATTACCGGCATGTCCGGTTTCATCGCTCCCCATATTGCGGAGGCCTGTCTGAATATAGGCTGGGATGTTTGGGGTATCGACATCCTCAATTTTAATTACAAGGTTATCGAATACGATTTCCGTAATCCGCATTTTAAATTCGAGAAGCGGGACGTGCGTTCTCTCGCCGCCGAAGAACTTAAAGGAGTTGATTATGTCTTCCACCTCGCTTTTGTCACCAATATTACCTACGACGTCCAGCACCCGTTGGAGACCGCAAAAGATAATATTGACATGACCGCGTATATGTTGGAGATGGCCAAACAAGCGGGTATAAAGAAACTTGTGTTTCCTTCCACCGCCTCCGCTTATGGTCTCAATCCGACACCCTGGAAGGAGGACATGCCGCTCTATCCCATAGAAACGTATAGTTGGCAGAAGTTGTCCGGAGAGCTCGCGCTTAAGACCTGGTCGGCTTGTTACGGCTTGCCGACGGTCAGTTTGCGGCTTTTCCAGGTTTTCGGCGAGAATCAGCGTCCGGACACCGTGATCGCGGTTTTCTCTCGGCTCAAAAAAGAAGGCAAACCCGTCACCCTCATGGAAACGTCGCCCGACTCTCCGTATCGCTCGGGACAGCGTGATTTCATATACGTCAAAGAAGTTGCGGACGCATTCATCAAAGCCGCCGAGTCTCCGAAAGTGGGCAAGGGCGAAGTTATTAATATTGCTTCGGGGAAGGTCATTACCATCGAGGAGCTCGCCAAAACATTCGGTACCCAGATCGTATATATTCCCAAACGCGGCTTTGAGGTGGAGCGCCATGAGGCGGACATCACCCGTGCCCGGGAGCTCTTGGGCTGGGAGCCGAAACTCGAGGTGCTTCCGTGGCTGAAAGAGTACGTGAAGACCCTATAATCACGAATAATGCGAATTCCACACGAATAACGCGAGTTCACGAATATTCGTGAATCTGTAAATTCGTGTGCATCTGTAGATTCGTGATACCCAATGCTCACCCACTACGACCATTGCCGCATGTGCGGTTCGAAAAAGCTGACGATGTTTCTGGATCTTGGCGACCAGCCCCCGCCGAACCGCAACATCAAGCCCGGGTCATGGACGCGCGACCCCGAGCCCATGTATCCCTTACAGGTATGGTTTTGTCACGATTGTAGTCTCGTGCAGCTTTGCGATATTCCTTCAAAGGAGGAAATGTTTACCGATTATCAGTTCCTTTCGAGTGGCGTCGGCAATACGCCGAAACATTTTCAAGATTACGCCGAGGAGCTGCAAACGCAGTTTTTGAAACCCGGAGATCTGGTTGTGGAGGTAGGGGGTAACGACGGAGTGCTATTGCGGGAACTTAAAGGGGTCAAGGCGCTCAACATAGAACCTGCCGCGAATATTGCACCCATCGCGCGCTCGCGCGGAGTGGAAACATTGAATGAGTTTTTTACCAGCACTCTGGCCGCCGAGGTGAGCAAGAAATACGGCAAGGCCAAAGTTGCGCTGGGCAACAATTCCATTCCCCATATCGCCGACCAGATAGACGTCATGAAGGGATTCAAGGAGCTTCTTGCCGATGACGGGGTGGGCATCATTCAGGCGCACTACCTCGGCTACATATTCGATACGCTCGGCTACGGCGATATCTATCATGAGCATATGGCGTATTACGCCATCCTTCCGCTCATCCGGTTCTATAAAACCTTGGGGCTTGAGATCTTCGACTACAGAATGTTGGATTTCCAGGGGGTTTCCATCCGCGTTTATTTCGGCCACGCAGGAAAACACGCCATGAGTCCCAAAGTTGCGGCTTTGGCGGAAGAAGAGAGGAGGAAGGGTTGGGATCGGCTTGAGACATATCAGACGCTTGCCGGAGCCGTTGAACGATCAAAAAATAAATTAGTGCAGACGCTGAACGAACTGAAAAAACAAGGTAAACACATTGCCGCGTATGGCGCGGCCGCAAAAGGCGTGCCCATTCTCAACTACGCGGGCATCACCGATGCGATGATAGATTTTTGCGTGGACGGGTTGAAAGAGAAACAGGGAAATTGCATGCCGATGTCACACATTCCCATTATTTCTCCGGAAGATGCGAAGAAGCGAAGCGTTGATTATTATCTTTTGCTCGCTTGGAGCTTTCGAGACCACATTGTTGAAAAAGAGAAAGAATTTGTGGCTAAAGGCGGGAAGTTTATTATGCCAATCGGTGATATCGAGATCTTCTAGAGTAATCGCGAATATACGAATCAAGCGCAAATATACGGATTTTGCACACCTGCTCGAAATCAAAATAATAGATGTATGAAGGCGAAAAACATAATTTTGACGTTTGAGTACAAAACCCGGACGTGGGAAGTGAGGCGCGTTCTGGGGCGATTATTACGCCGTGTATTCCCTAAATTTCGCCCCAGATTTCTTATCGCGCGTCTTATGGGGCGCGACATTCCCATACAGGCATTCAACCATACGATCTATGTGGACGGAAAAGATCTTTGTCTTGCCCCTGCGCTTATGGAGGATGGTGTATGGGAGCCGCGCCTGACGTCGTTCATGCGCAATGTTTTGCGTCCGGGCATGACGGTGGTGGACATCGGCGCTAATATCGGATATTTTTCAATTCTCGCTGCCGCTGAAATTGGGAAAGGAGGAAAGGTGTTCGCATTTGAACCCGGAAGAAGGAATATTGAACTGATGAAAAAAAACATCGAGGTAAACGATTTTCGAAACATTGTTGTTGTGTGCGCCGCGGTTACCGCAGCATCCGGCCAGACAACTTTATATACTTCCGAGACGGACTATGGAGACCATCGGTCGTATCCGGTTGCGCAAGAGAGGTCTTACGTCCGAGGCGTGCCCGTGGGAGAGAAGCTAAGAGGAGAAGAATTGGTGGATGCGATTGCGCTGGATGACTACTTCAAGGAATTTATCGGGACCGTCAATTTTATAAAAATGGACATTGAGGGCGCTGAGTACTATGCTCTGCAGGGTATGAAGAATCTCCTTCGCCAGAGCGTAAATGTTGTGGTGATGACAGAATTCTGGCCAGGTGGTATGGAGGTGGCACGTACCTCACCGCAGATGTTTCTCGACGAGGTCCGCTCTCTTGGATTTGATGTTCACCTCCTTCCCGAAGAGGGGCCGATTCGGCAGGCAACCGACAAAGAGGTATTTTCGGAAATCTCCAAGACGAAAAATGACATAATGAATATCGTGCTATGCCGTCCCGAGCGTCGCGCAACTCTTCCAGAAAACGCATAAGCGAAATTGCCAGTCTTATACAATTCCGTCTTATTGCGCGTTCTAGAATTTTTGTTCGTATATTATTTTAGATTTGCATATTTGCGATTACTATGAAATACCTAAAAAATACCCTATGCCGCATGTGCGACGGGACGGGATTTGATACTGTGCTGGACCTGGGCGAACAGCCGCTCGTCAACAGTCTTTTGCGCAAGGAAGATTTCGCTCAAAAAGAGCCGCTTTTTTCTCTTGTGGTCCGGCGTTGCAGAACGTGCGGCCTGGTGCAGCTCACGGAAGTCTTGGAGGCCGACGAGATATATAAAAATGTCGATTACCTCTTCTTCTCTTCCGACATGCCCACGCTCGCGGATTACTTCCGAGATTATGCGGATGATGTTAAAAAGCGTTTTTTGAAGAAAGGGGATTTTGTGGTGGAGATGGGTTCGAACGACGGCATTCTTTTGAGTTTTTTTAAAGATGAGCATCCTATCTTGGGAGTTGATCCGGCAACGAATGTGGTGGTACGGGCGCTCCAGCGTGGCATCCCTACGTTGTCGGAGTTTTTCAACGAACACGTGGCTCAGCTTATCGTGCGGGAGTATGGCAAAGCCAAAGTATTCATTGCCAATTCTTGCGTTGCGCACGTAAACGATCCGAAAAATCTCATGCGCGGAGTAAAAGCGATGCTTGCAGACGATGGGGTGTTCGTGGCCGAAGTGAACTACTGGGGAGCCATGGTTAAGAATACCAACTACTCCCTTATTTATCACGACCATTTCTCGTATCTTTCTCTGAAGAACGTACAGAATCTTGCGGAACAGTTTGGCATGCGGGCGTTTGACGCCTGGGTAACGCCATCGCAGAATTTCGGGATGTTGCGGGTATTTTTGGACAACGGCAAGCGTCCGCTCACGGACCGGCTGCAGAAGCTTCAAAAAGAGGAAGAGGACACGAATTTGAACAGCCTGGAAACATGCAAGCGATTTGAGGAAAATGTGCGCAAGGTTTCCGATAAGCTGCTGGGAATCCTCAACGACCTTAAAAAACAGGGCAAGAGGCTGGCGGGTTACGGTGCATCCGCCAAGGGTCTTATTATTTTACGCACTGCGGGCATTGGCAAAGATCTCATTGATTATTTCGTGGACGATTCTCCGGCAAAACAAGGCCGGTTCACACCCGTAGACCGCATACCCATCATTTCGCGCGCCGAGGCGCAGAGTCAACTTCCCGATTATTTTGTCATCCTCGCGCCGAATTATGCCAAAGTTATCGTAGAGAAAGAAAAGAAATTCCGTGACACGGGAGGAAGGTTCATCGTACCGGTCGGAGACATTGAAATCTTCTGAATAGTGTAAAATTCAAAAATCAAAATGGAAAATGACAGTGCAAAATTTAAAAATGAATTCAAGGAGATAATTTTAGCATTTTAAATTGTCATTTTTCACTTTGAGATTTACATTTTGCATTTGAAGTATGCGTGTCTGTATACTCACTAACAACACGCGGACGGATAATGGTTGGGGCAGGTTTGCCCGCGAGTTCATCACGGCATTGCGTACGTGCGGAGTTGAGGTTGTCATTTGCTCGGAAGAAGGCGGAGGGTATCCTGACGAACACGTGGTCTTAACCAACTCACTCAGATTTTCTTTACACAGTTTTTTTAAAACACTTCTTCATCTTCCTGTTCTTCTGCGCAATGCTCTGCGGGTGCGCGAGCATCTTGGGGGATGTAATCTCATTCACGCCTTGGACGGGTATCCGTACGGAGTTATCGGGGCTCTCGCCAGTTTCGGTTCAAAACTTCCGCTAATGGTTACATTGCAGGGTACGTATTCCCTGGATGCGTTTTACCATGCCGTGGAACGGAAATTTTTAACATGGGCGCTTTGTCATGCGCGTAAAGTCGTCTGCATCAGTTCGTATATGGCCCGAGAAATAAAGAAGTATATTGCCGGAATTTCATCGCAGGTCATTGGACACGGCACTACGTCTCTGTGGCTTTCAGCCCCGACAGATCCCCGTCCCCCCTCTATTCCTAAGCCGTATCTTTTAAGCGTCGGCACTGTGAAGCCGCAAAAAGGATATCGGATAAGCCTTGCGGCCTATGCCAGAGCCAGAGAAAAGTTTCCCGATCTTTCATATGTCATTGTCGGCTTCCAGGGGCACGAACATTTTTCCAAAATTCAAGATGAGGCAAGGGTTTTAGGCATCAGCAGCCACGTTCACTTCCTTACCGGTTTGAGCGACGCGGAACTCTTGCGGCTTTATGATCATGCAGAACTTTTTGTACTTACGCCGGTTTCCATGGGAACGAACATAGAGGGTTTCGGACTGGTATATCGGGAAGCCGGAGCCCGGGGGTTGGCAGTGATCGGCTCCCGGGACTGCGGAGCCGATGATGCGGTTAAAGATGGGGTAACCGGGATTTTATGCCCGCAGAATGATGTTGATATGGTTACTAGGGCGTTAGAAAAATTGCTTGCGGATGAAAAATTTCGAAAAGATATGGGAGAAAATGGTAAGAAACTTGCGAAAAGAGAGACCTGGGTTCTCGCTGCCAGGCGCTATAGTGCCGCCTATGAGGCCGTTGTTAGGCGTTCGCAATAAGGTTTTTTTATGAGCGATTTTATCCGTACAAAGTTTTTTCGGCACGCATCGGTTCTTCAGGCCGGGAGTTTTGTGCAATTCGGGATTTCGTTTGCGGGTTCGGTACTTATTGCGCGTCTTCTGGGGCCGGATCAGTACGGTGTGTGGGCGCTTGCCATAGCGCTCGCGGGCATTATGGGTTTATCTCTTGATTGGGGCCAATTGTCTGGTCTTCTTATTCTTTTTTCACGAGCGTCCGCAGAAGGAAATCATGAACGGATGCGCGATGCCGGTTCCCGATATATCAAGATCACTCTTCTGCTCTATCTCTGCGTCGGTGTACCTCTATTTTTTTTAGCAGATATTTTGGGATCCGCGTTGTATCATCGGGAGGATCTGGGAAATTATGTGCGATGGCTTCTTATAAGCGGTTTTTTTACTTCGGGGTTCGCGCTTTTTGCGATACTTCTCCAGGTTGTGCGGAAAGTATGGCTGCTTACCCTCGCCGAGAATGCTGACCAAGGTCTGAAAACTGGCATGATGTTGGGCGGACTTTTCGCAGGACTCGGTCTGGCAGGCGTTGCCGGCGGACAAGCGCTGGGAACTGCGCTCTCGTTCCTAGCCATCTTATTTTTTTATCGCCGCTATGTGCAGCCGACGGGTCTCGTCCCGCGCGTTCGCTCCATGCTTTTGCACATACGCGAGACGTCGTTGCGGTCTTTTCTCCGTTTTTCATTTCCCATGGCGCTCGATAATAATATTGTAGAGTTTTATAATTTGGGTATTATGTTGCTGTTGGGCCGGCTCGCCTCGCCCAGTGAGGCTGGATTTTTCAAAATATCTCTTTCGTATATGTCGCTTGCATTTTTCCCGCTTGGAGCCGTCACACGGCTTTTACAAGACCAATTTCCCAAAGACCAGGTGCGAGATCCTGCAATATTACGCAGGCATTTCATTAAAGTATCGGTTGTAGGAGGATTTTTTGCGATGGCGGTCGGCACCATTCTTGTGCTTCTCGGCCCCTTTTTAATCAAGGTCGTCTACGGTGCGGCGTATGAGAATGCCACTCCCTTTATAAAAGCATTCTGGTGGTATACGGCAGTGATTGGATTCGGTATTGGCCTGGGGAGCCTCTTTCGTACTATTAGTAAAGTGCATATTTCTATTACCATAAACAGTGTCGTATTATTGGTTGGATGGCCATTGAGTCTCTATCTCTTGGATATGTACGGAGCACTCGGCGCGGTATACAGTTTCACGATCCTCAAAGGAAGCGCTACTATTATTGCCGTTATAGTAGCATTTTGGTATCTTAAATTTGGAGATCTTAGCGCCCCCGCTTCTCATGGATCGAAATAAAAACTACAGACAACGAAACATATCCCTTAAAGTAGATATGGGATTAAAAACTCCGCGGCGCTTAAAAGATGATTTCTGGAAGTAAGAGCAGGAACAGCGAAGTATAGAAATATCTTATTGCGAAATGCCCAGGCCGCTGCCAGAGCGGTTTTTTTGTGATATCATTACCGCATGCGTATTGGTATCGATTATATTTCGGCTTTCGGTACGGGGGGCAACGGCACGTATACCCGAGAATTGACAACGGCGCTTGCGCGCAAAGAAGGGCGTGACAGGTTTGAGTTATATACGTATTTGCATCATATTTTTCCTACACGAAGATATCCCGATCTTTCGGATCGGGCAGTTTTTCGCGGTGTGTATATGCCGTCTTTTCCATTTCCTGCGCTGACAAGATGGGGGGAGCGGATTTCGGGAGAGATTTTTCGATTTCGTTCCAGGGATTTGGACGTGATGCATTTCACGAATCCGTTTTTCTTTACGAAGGGACTTGCAAAAAAAGTCCGCGTTGTCGTGTCCATACACGACCTGTCATTTATAAAGGATCGTTCATGGGTAAAGGCAAGCACGCGGGAGCTTCTCATGAGTATTCTTCCGGATATATTTCGCGAAGCGCACGCGCTCATTGCGGTCTCGGAGTGTACGAAGCGCGAAATTATCGCATACGACGCATCCGTATCATCAAAGACCTTCGTGGTCCATGAAGGCGCAAACAGTGCATTTGGGCCCGTGGTTCCCGATGCGGCATTCCTTGCGCACTATGGGATCGCGCAGCCCTATATACTGACGGTGGGCGAGATACAGCCGCGAAAGAATTTGGAGACGATTCTTGCCGCGTATGCACAACTTCCCGGCATGCTGCGTTCACGCTACTGCCTTGTCCTTGCAGGAGCTCCAAGAGACAGCACCCAATTGCAGAGGCTTGGTGAGTGTATTCACGCATTAAAACTTGATGAGCAAGTTATCGTAGTAGGACATGTTCCGGCCGAAGATCTTGTGAAATTATACGGAGGAGCGAGTCTTTTTGCATTCGCCTCTTTTTATGAAGGATTTGGTTTGCCTATACTTGAGGCTATGGCGTGTGGCGTGCCGGTGGTGACTTCGAATACAACATCTCTACCCGAAATTGGAGGAGACTCCTGCCTGTATGCACCTCCGGAGGATGTGGAGGGCTTTATGGGGCAATTCGCGGCGGTGCTTTCCGATGAAATACTCCAAAAAGCCATGCGCAAAAAAGGTCTTGCGCGTGCCGGGTTATTTAGCTGGGATAAGGCGGCTCGGGAGACGCGTGCTATCTATCGCAATGTGACTGGCGCATTGGTACAATAAAAAAAACTGCTCTAGATCGAGCAGGATAAGCATGTTTGGTTCCGGGAGGTCTGGAACAGGAAGGTCAGATATCTTCTCCCTCCGCGCCATGCTCTTTTTGTGAAACGTGCGAGTAAAATTTTCGCGTTGCGTAAGAGAGGTTGAGTCCGGTTACGGTAAGGAGCGCTGTTACTATCGCGAGCGTATAAAAATGGAATGCTACCGACATGCCGACGGCCGCGGCTACCCACAGGGCGGCCGCGGAGGTAACGCCTTCCACGCGCTCTTCGTGGTGCAGAATGAGCCCTGCTCCAATGAAGCCGATGCCCGTAAGCACGTTTGACGCGATACGCAGGGGATCGATGGATGCGCCTTGAGAAAACATTCGTGCCCCCTCAACAGAGATGATCGTAAAAAGGCATGACCCGAGGGATATAAGCATGAACGTGCGTCCTCCGGCAGGTTTTTTCCAGTGCTTACGCTCCCATCCGATGAGCCATCCCAAAGCCATGGCAAAGATCAGGTGAAAGATGAGCTGTAATTCGTGGTTTTGCGGGATGATTCCGGACATATGGTATTTAACGCGAGAACGCAAATAAGCCCTTTGCGGGGTTTGCGAGCGCTAGGATGAGCACTACGACCCCCCATACCAAGGCCACGGCCGTGATGATTTTTCCCTCGTGCTTCATTTCAGGCTCTCTCCAAAGGTAAATGCCGACAAGAATTCCAGAGGCGACTGGATTTAAGATGGCTACAACAAGCAGGACGCGAAACAGCGTTTTTTTTGATTGTAGGTGTACTCCCGGCTTTGCGTGTCCCGTCTCGGCCGGAGCGAGCATGGGCTCGCCTCGTTCGTCTTGTTGCGCGACGGGCTGGAGTTGCGGCAAGATGGTTTCTTCCGGACCAGGAGCTAGCGTAGGAAGCTCCTGAGGAGTAGTTGGCATCGATGATGTTTGCGAGTCATCCATATCTTATCCTCTATGTGTATAATACTTTTCGTCTTTTCCTTTTTCCTGCTTTTCACAAATAATTTGCACCAATTTTTCCACAAGCCGCTTCGGATCCTCGTCGTATACCAGCGGAACTTCTTCTCGATGCGCAGATGCAACAATTTCTTTTATAAGATCCGTTATGCCGCCGCTACCCATTAATATCCCAAGAGGCTTATGGTCCTCAAAGGCAATGGTGAATTCGTTCAGCGTTCCCATGCGCCCGCAAACAAGTATGACGGCATCGGCCGAGCGCGTAAGCAGAAGATTTCTCCCCGAGTAATCAAAGCCCGTATAAATAATAACGTCAAAATAATCAGTCGGGAGTTTATATCGTTCGACGTGTTCCCTTTCGTTTGATGCAGGGGACAGGCCGATGGAAATACCCTTCTCCTCCTTGGCGCCGATGGCGGCCCAGTACGGCGTTCCCGTGGTAGCGCCGGTAACCAAAACTCCGCCCTGCCGAACTATTTCGCGCCCTACCTCTTTAGCCTGTTCGAGGGCTTCTTTGGCGCAATGCCCGGTCTCGGCCGCTCCCGAAACGCATATTTTGAATTTACAGACGTTGTGCTTGGTGGTCGTGTCCATATCCGTATAGTATATGCAACTTAGCGGCGCGGCAATGGAATGGGTGTCCTATGATACGAGCCGATCCACTTCTTCCAGTGTTGTGAATCCTTCAAGGATTTTAAGAATGCCGTCCTGCCGCATTGTGACCATGCCGCGTTCAATCGCCCTGTCCCGGATATCGCTTACGGTGGGTGCTTGTAGGATATATTTTTCCATTTCACTATCACTTATAAACACCTCAAAAATGCCCATCCGTCCGCGATATCCCGTTTGGTTGCATTCGGCGCAACCGACCGATTCCATAATCTCCAGTTTCTCTGTCAGTGGCGGGTGTAAAATGCCGGGAGGGAGATCTTTCAGCTCTTCTTTGGCCTTTGCGATAAATTCTGGAGAGGCGAGAACCTTTTTTGCACATGCGCGGCAGACTTTTCGCACAAGGCGCTGGGCTAATACAATATTGAGCGCCGGTGCGATAACCACGGGGTTTACCCCCATATTGATAAGGCGCGGGATGGCTCCGGCCGCATCGTTCGTGTGCAGGGTCGCAAATACCAAATGTCCCGTCAAGGCCGAGTGCATGGCGATGTCCGCAGTTTCAAAGTCTCGAATTTCGCCGACCAAAATAATGTCGGGATCTTGCCGGACGATCGCCTTGAGTCCGGTCGCGAATGTGTATCCTTTTTCCGGTGCAACCTGCGTTTGTTCAATACCCTTCACGTGATATTCGATAGGATCTTCGATGGTGATGATTTTTACGTCGGCGGCATTCACTTTCTTTACGAACGCATAGAGCGTTGTGGTCTTGCCCGAACCCGTGGGGCCCGTGGTAAGGATCATACCGTTGGTGCGGCTAAGCCCGGCAACAATGAGGTCGTAAACTTCTTTGCGCATGCCGAGCTCCTCAAGCGACGTGCCGATTGCCCTCGGGTTTAAAACCCGCATCACCACGTTCTCGCCGTAAGGGCCGGGCAGCAATGAGGTTCTTACCTCAATGTTTATTCCGGGGCCAACGGCAATGGTAAATCTTCCGTCTTGGGCGATATCGCGCACATTTATTTTTAACCCCGAGAGGAGTTTGATGCGAGAAAGTATGAGGGGATAGGATTTCGGAGGGATATCCGTTATATCCTGCAGAAGTCCGTCTATGCGGTAGCGCATGCGTGTCTGATTTTCTCCAGCTTCAAGGTGAATGTCTGACGCACCGGTCTTCAGGGCTCCCGCGATGATTATCTCAACAATATCGGAAACTTGGGCTGGCGGTATTTTGGCGATGTATTTGGCGAGTTCCGCAATATTCGTGATGGCTCTCTCATACTCTTGCAAGCGCTGCGGGCTTACCTCGACTTTTCCTGCAATACGCTTCTTGAGTTTTTTTGCCGCGGTGATGGTAACGTAAAATTCCCATGCCCGTTCAAGGCTTGTTTCCGAAGCCACGGCAATCTCTAGCGTAAACCCATTTTCTTTTAAGGCATTGAGCGCACGCTTTGTTGCGTCGGAACTCGGGTCGTTTGCGGTAACCAAAAGGCTTTTCCCATGTTTTTGGATGACGGCAAACTTGGCTTCCTTTGCCACCTCTTCTTCAACAAGCGCAAGCGCGTCCGATTCGATGGGAAAGGTAAGCAGATTAAGATATTTGAGGCCGAGTTTTTTGGCGAGATACTGGGCACGGCCTTCCTCTTCTTTGCGTATGACCTGTTCAATAGTGCCGGGCTTGCGCTCCTCTGGCTCGATGACCGATTTTACGTTTTTTACGGGCATGTACTCTATAATACCTAAAAATCCCTGCGAAAGGCAACGGATAAATCCTGCTATGCGCGCATTAAAGCCCGCCAAAAGGCAAGTTTTACACAAAACACCTTTCTAGGAATTGCGCCGGTGCTTCCTCGGGTGTTTTAACATCCAGCGCGAAGCTTGTGATCGCGCCGCGCCGCTTTGCGCCGAAGCCCTGCACGGTCCGCTCAAGAAGCTGTTCTTCCCGGCTTGAGACAAGAGCGCGTACGCGGGGCTGGGCATCTCCGTTCCGGTGCATAAAAAAGAGCGCAATGGCGGTAAAATGAGAAAAATGCGTATGCAGATCCTCTAAAATCTGCGGGAGGTCTTTGAGGTTTATGTCGATGGCGGGAAAATCTTCTTTGGCAAGTATGGCGTATGCCGTCTGATGCTGCTCGATAACTTCCAACTTCCCTAATATCCGTCCCCAGAGCTTAAGCTGATTTAAATCCCGTGACTTATAAAGATATTGCACCACATCCGTCTGGCTTGCTCCCTGCCCAAGGAGTTTCGCTGCCGTCTCAAGCGTTCGTGGCGTCACCGAAACATTTTGGAAGCTCTTGGTTCCATCGATGATGCCGGCGAGCAAACACGTCGCAATATCTTGGGTGAGGAGCGCGCTGTTCCATGTTTCTAGAAATTGGTGTATGACCTCGCAAACGGTAGCGGCCGTCACATCTATAAGGTTGATGTTCCCGTAGCGCTCATTTGCGGCATTGTGGTCCATATTCAGCACGGGCACGTCGAAGAACGTCTGGGCGTATTTTTCAAATGTCGCTCCGAGCGCCTCTAGGTCCGAGGCGCCTACGGTCACCAGGATGTCGTGCCTGTGGGGACCCGGCTCAAAGACAATGTGGTCGCGCGTAAAATGCGCAGGAGCGGTCATGTAAAGCCGAAGCGCGTCCTCATGTTGTTCGTATCGCAGGTCTTTGATGGGGACCATCCGCGTATCAACAGATAACACATATTCGCGGTCGAACGATATGAATTGGGAGACCTGTGAGGGTTTCGGCAGGAACGCAAATCGTTGCGGGACATCCTCGCCCATCAGCACGCACACTTCTTTGCCGGCGCCTTCCAGCGCTTTGCCCAAAGCAAAAGCTGCCGCCATCGCGTCTCCGCTGAATTCCGCGGCCGGCGCGATAAGTATTCGCGAGGATCGATTCAATGCATCAGTGGTTTGTTGAGTGGGTGTGAGGGACATATTTCGGAATAATCTAATTTCCAATATCCAATATCTAATAAAATTTCAGAAAGACATGGATATCGACATTCAAGCAAGAACGTGTTTTTATGATTACTCGATGAATGGAATAGGGTAGCGTAGCCGATGGGTCCTATTCCGTCAAGAAAAACTGTGGAGAGTCTGCAAAAGCGCCCTCTGTCATTATTGCGCCACGCCCTATCTATTTTCCGCCTCCGCTCCGCTTCGGCGTGTTATTGAACCCACTGCCAACCCGATGGCGCAAAATGACAGAGGACGCTTTCTTATGTAATATTGGGGGTAATGGAAGCCATAACAAACAAACGCGCGTATTTCGACTATAAGGTGCTGGAAACCTATGAGGCGGGCATAGAGCTTTTAGGATTTGAGGTAAAGTCCGTGCGGAAGGGCAGTATGAGTCTGCGTGCGAGTTTTGTAACCGTAAAAGATGGCCAGCTTTGGCTTACAAATGCCGTAATATCGCCTTTCCAGCCGCAAAATACTCCTGCCGGATACGACTCATCGCGTTCACGAAAGCTTCTGCTCCATAAAAAAGAGATAGCCCGGCTCATTGGGAAGCTGAAAGAAAAGGGGTTGACAATGGTGCCACTTAAGGTGTATAATAAGAATAGCAAAATAAAGGTAGAAATTGGTGTTGTCCGTGGGAAGAAGCAATACGATAAGCGGGATACCATAAAGAAGCGGGACACGGAAAGAGAAATACGGAGAGAGGTATAATATTGGACTTCAAAATTTGCAGCTACGATTTCTTCGAAAAATGAGTGGGCCCCGCACCGTTTCCGAAAAAGTCTTTCGTTATAGATTTCTCTTCTCTCGGTGTCGGCTTCGCCTCACTTTTTTGAACAAATAATTCCTGTGCCGGAAAAAGTACGGGGCTCCACGTTTGTAGCCAAAATTCATTTATGAATTTTGGACAAACGTGGGGATGCTAGGCATCGATGGGAAGTTCATTGTAAACCATGCGCGTCGAGCCGCTTTATCTCGTTAAACTGGAGCAAATCAATACGTGCAAACGTATTTTCAAAAGTAAAATCTGCGGTCGCTTCGATCTTCGCGGCACCCAGTTTTGCTTCTTCCTTCGCCTAAAAACGGGGGACATCCGTCCGTGTGATGCTCGCTAGTGCGGAGCCGGGTGCCATTTAGCGAGTGCGCCGCGTGCTCGCTTGGGGCACGCGATACGCGATACCAAGCTAGATCATACGGTGTTTTTCTTGGCTTTTTATACCGTATGACCACAACCTCAAACCAAGTACACGCGTAGATGCGGTTTTCATACCTTCCCAGACGGCGGTTCAATTCCGCCCATCTCCACAGAATCAAAAAGACCGTCCCTTGCGGATGGTCTTTTTGATTCTTGTGCGGGATGAGAACGCAACCTGCGTTGCGTTCGTGCGGAATTGAAGGTCGGAGCGATGCACCGCAAGCTTGCGGTGCCGCGAGACCAGGCCTGGAACCCGAGGCGCATCGACCGGATGCGCCGAGAGGTGCAATGGCAATTCCGCCCATCTCCACCACTCTCCACAAAAGGACGCTAAAGCGTCCTTTTGTGCTTTATGTACAGTCTTTTTCTGCGGTTCTATAACCGGTTCATGGAAATTTTATTCACTGTTCTTGCGAATCATTCTTTTATCCACAGGCATGCAGACGTCGTGTTGTGTCATGTTCTTTAAACGCGTACCATAAGAGTTATTAAAAGTTTAAGAATAAATCATATGCAGAAAAAATCTCTATATACTCAAGGTACGCAATATTTTATGTCTCTCGTTTGTGTGGCGGTATGCGCGGTAGCAGCCGTTTTTTTTACGCCCAGTGCCTATGCCGGCACGCTTACTTTGACGAGTGCCACGTCGGTAACATGGGGGACCGATAACCTTATCGCGCAGTCGAGCGCGTCTTGGAAACTTTCTTTTACGACCGCGACGAACCTGGTTCCCGGAGATGTCATTCAGGTAACCTTTCCCGATAATCCCCAAGGCCCGCCGTTTAACTTCCAAAACATCTCGCTCTCGGCGACATCCAATGTATGGCTCGCGTCGAATGCCGTAGCGGTCGGCGGACCGAACGGACAGACGATTGCGTTTACTACTACCTCTTCCGTATCTCCGTCTGTCGAGGCCGGAAAGGCCGTCAGCATTACGGTAACGGGTATTACGAACGCTTCGGGGAGCGTTCAAAATCTGGCGAATCTCGTCTGGCAGTTCAAGACCGGTACGCCGCAAGATTCCGGCCAACCTGCCGGAGCACTTTCCGCGACCGTAGATACCGGCAGTGCCGCGCAAAGCGTGATTCGCCGGGGTACAAACATCGTGTCGGATGCTACCTACGCTTTTGCGCCATCGAGTTATGCTGCGAGCGCATCAAATATCACCTATACCTTTTCCTTTAAAGCGGCAACCGTTATCCCTATCGGCGGAAAAATCGCATTGAATTTCCCCACGGAATACGACTTGAGTACCGCAACAACAACAGCGCAATTGGATATTAATGGAGCAGGGGCGGGAAACCCGACAGTGTCGCTCTACGCGGCTACCGTCGTTACGGGACAGGGCCGGAATCAAATGTTGCTTACCATCAGCAACAGTGCGACAAATGCGAACGACACTCTTACCGTTGCGGTTACTGCCATCACAAATCCTTCCACCGCAAATGTATACCGGCCGTTCTATATCTATACGACTACTGCGCAGGGCGGGCTTATTGATGGTGCATATTTCGGCTTCGGCGGCGAGAATTACTCCGGTCCGCCGCCCATTGATACGGTGCATATCGGCGGAAATAATACCCTCATATTCACGGTCAAGAAAAACGATGGTGGCACCGTCTCAATCCTTGACGGCGCGGAGCGTCCGCAAGTGAAAGTAGGCGTAGGATGTCCCGATAAGGGGTTCTTCGTCGGCGAGCGGTATCTTACCGCTTCTTCCAGTGTTACTTTCCCGAATCTTTTGGATTGCAACTACATGGCCTTTACCATGCCGTCAACGACCGGCTATTCTGCGTTTTGGGATGGCTTCCTACAGCCGTCGTTTAAGGAAATTCCCGCGTCGGGAGGCGGGACAGCTAGCACTGCGCTCACGTTCATGGTGCCGGATGCGACGATTACAGGCGCCATCACGGGAGGTGTCCCCAATTACCCGAATGGTGAGATTATGGCGCTCAACGAAACGCACATGGCATGGAATCCGCTGTGGAACTCACCTGCCTATACTACCCAGGGTTTAAGCGCGACCGGCGCGGGGTACTTTACCCTAAAGGCAAAGAGCGGCTCTACGTGGCAGATCACCGTTCCCTCTAAGTTCGGACCCGGGGGCGGCGGCATGATGCAAACCGCGACAAGCCAGTACTGGCCGCCGGTGATTCCCGGGGTGGTGGTTTCCGCGGCACAGACGTACAACGTCGGAAGCTTCGCATATGTGCTGGCCGACAGGGCGCTCGATGTCGTGCTGAAAAACGCAGCAACCAATGCTGTTATCACCAATGCCTGCGTGTCGGTGAAGCGTAGCGGTAGCGGATTTTTCATGGCGCCGCAAAACACGCTCTGCCAGACGAACAACAATAATAACACCTCATACCTGTTTAAAGTTCCCTCCGGTTCCCTCGCGATTGAAGTGATGAAACCGGGCGTGGGCAAACCCGAGGAATATCCGGTCGCGGTAAATGCCGCGGCGGTTACCTCCACCATTCTCATTTCCGCCCCGACAAGCTACATCAAGGCCGTGGTAACAGAAAACGGCAGGGCGATTGCCGGCGCGCCGATCTTCATGCAATCATCTTCAGGATTTGGGCAGGCGATGACGGATGCGCTGGGTACCGCAACGGCCTATGTGCCTTTCGGCACGTATCGTGTTGAAGGGTTTGTGCCGGACTTCGGGCCGCTTACCGCGCAGACCGGCGTTGTGGTCGGCTCCGGTTCCAACCCCACGGTAACATTTACGCTCGACTCCTCGGGATACAAGACGGTTACGGGCCGCGTGTTTATAAATGTGGGCGGAGGCGCAGGATATGATGAGGGAACCGATACGCCGCTCGATAGCATTCAGATCGGCGCGCGGGGGACCGGCGGAACAACGGGCGGGAACGGGACCATGACCTCGTCGGACGGCACATACACCTTGCGCCTTGCGCCGGGAACCTACACCATCGGCGGCTGGTCAAAGACCTATGGAGGGCTTTCGGAGCAGAATGTTGATGTTTCCACTGCAAATGCCACGGCGAATTTTTCGCTCGCAGAAACCGGAACGTTACAGATTACTATTACCGGCGGGGCAGATGTCTCACCGCTATTCGCCGGAGCGTTCAGCCCTTCTACGGGCAAGGGAAACGGCACGGACCAGTGGACCACGAGCGGCTCCAATAAAGTAACGACGCTTTCGCTTCCCGCCGGAACCTATGAGGTGCATGTGGGATCCCCCGCGTTCGGGGAACTGACGCCTGATGGAGGCGCCGTCGGAACTATCACGGCGGGGTTGACCACCGCAACGACATACAACGTCACGGCCGGTGGAACGCTCGTGACGCTCTCCGGAACTGTCACGGACGCCTCATTAAATCCTCTTGAGAACGTAAACGTGTGGGTGAGCCGCATTAACGGCCCGGGGTCTTTCTCGACGCAGACCAATGTATCCGGTGTCTATACCCTAAAAGTTCCGGATACGTTCATCTATGATGTGGGCGCGAACCGCTCGGGGTACCTTGCGGCACATTTGACGATCACGATGTCGGGCGTGCGCACCCAGGACTTCACGCTCGTGGCAGCCGGCGCGACTATCACGGGAACGGTTGCTAACGCATCGGGTACCGCTATCGCAAATGCCTGGGTATGGGCGGAGAAAACCGCTACCAGCGTCTGGACGGGCGCTCCTACCGATGCCTCCGGCGCGTACTCGCTCACGGTTGATGACGGCACCTGGACGATCTATGCCGATGGCCCCTGTTATTTCCGCTCTACGGGTCTTGCGGCTACTGCGGGCGATACCGGCAAAAACATTGCGCTTGCGGCAAACTCCTCCTGCACGGCTCCCGTGCCGAGCGTACAAAGCATGACGCCCGCAAACGGCGGCATCATCAACAACGGCACGAAGGCAACCGTGAACATCCCGGCAAATGCATTGGGCACGGGAAGCACAGGCGTATCGGTATCCATTTCGGACGCCGATGTTGTTCCTTCCTCTCCGAATATGTCGCTTATGTCGGGAACCGTTCAAACCATTACGGCGCTTGACGCGAGCGGGCAGTCCATCTCCACGCTCAATAGCAACGCGGAGATCAAGCTGGTATATGCCAATGGAGATCTTCCCGCAGGCTTCGATGAAAACAATCTGCGCGCCGCCTACTGGGATTCGACGAACAAAAAATGGGAACCGGTTGCCGCAACCATTGATCCGGACCAAAACACAGTGACTATTCAGATGAACCATTTTACCGATGTGGGCCTTGGCGCAGGGGATATTCCTCCCGCGCCGCAGAATGCGGCCTCGGACTGGAAATCCGCGTCGCGGATAGACCTGACATGGAATACGATCTCCAATGCCACAACGTATACGGTGTACCGGGCAACCTCGAGCGGTGGCACGTTTACGAGTGTCGGCACCTCGTCGTCCGCTTCATACAGCGATACCGGTCTTTCCGCCGCAACCTGGTATTATTACAAGATTACGGCTGCGAACGCCAACGGGGAATCAACCTATAGCGCCGAAACAAGCTCTCGGACCGATACGAATCCTGCCGTTTCTTCATCGGGAGGCGGGGGGACGATTCTTCCGGTACAGCCTTCTTCTGCCGTATCTCCTGCGGTCACCTCAACTTCTACGCCGACTTCCGCGGTAGTGCCAATATCGTCTCCAACAGGCGCGCGAATAGAGGGAACACTCATCCGCTATGCAGATAGTCCGAAGGTGTATGTTTTGGAAATAGGAAAGAAGCGATGGATCCAAACCGCAGAAGATTTTGTAAAGCTGGGGTTTGACTGGGCAAAGATCGTCATCGTGCCCGCATCGGAAACATATGCCGAGGGCGAGGTGAAAAAAATGACGCGGGGGCAGATTACGCAGCTTTTCGTGCGCAATCTTGCGCGGGGCGCGCGAGGACCGGAGGTGAAGGCATTGCAGGAGAAACTTAAGGAACTTGGATTTTTCCCGGCGCATATTGCTACCATAGAATACTTCGGTCCCGCAACCCAAAAAGCCGTTATGGCCTTCCAGAAAGCGCGGGGACTTTCACAGGTTGGCAGTACAGGTCCCAGAACCCGCGCGTTATTGAATCAGGAGTGAAATTTTCTGCGATAAAAATATCCGGCTTGTCGCTTGAGTTCGTCAGTGAGGGGTTTGTTATTGTGCAGACGTTGCGCACAACTCCGCTGTTTAATGAGGCGGAAGCCGGTCTTCGGACAACTCCTATGACAACGGATGTTCCAAAAATGGCCTTGGTTCATTGAGGAGAATGAATTTCAGCGGTGAGCCCGCTGTAAGCAGACGGGGTATCAACATGGTTGATAGTCAGGAAACCTAACGGTTTCCTTACACTCTTCCCTCCGCATGGAACCCACGCAGCAGAGCTACGGGGTATACTGTTGAATCAAAAATTCTATATCTTCCATCGCCGCCCACGCCCGCAATTCTGCCATTACCAAGTTCCACCTGATTTTCAAGAACTCCACATCTCGGGAGTTTTCACTGATAAAATCCTCAAAATGCCTTATGGCGCTTGAGGATTTTTCAGTTCGATAACCGGTGAATGGTAGAAACAAGCTTATCCAGTTTCGGAAAAGAAATTCGTTCCCAGGAAACGATGTGCATGGTAATCTGGAGATACTATGTTCTACACTTTTCTGACCGCATCGGCGCTACTGGCGCAGATATTCGGTTCGTATATCGGCGTTCCCGCCGATCTCTCCCTTTCCCATACCACCGGAGACGTAGCGTCCACCCAGGTGCTTAAGGTGACAAATGTCGGTTCACAAGCCGCGCTTTTTGCCGCGACCGGCGACCAATCATGGCTTTCTGTTTTTCTTGGTGAGCCGTCTATAACGGAAGCGCTTTTACGAAATGGCCTCGACCTTGATTTCACTGTACGAGCGGACCCTACAGGGCTTAAGGAGGGCGTGTATCATGGAGCAATCACCCTGCGCGCGCAGGATATCGGCACGGGCGCGGCATACGATACCCAAAATGTTACCGTCGTGCTTACCGTACGGGAAGGGATTCCCGCGGTATCGGGTGAGGCTTCTCCCGAACCTACTCCAACGGCCTCTTCCTTTCCCACAGCTTCTCCGGCCCCAACTCCAAAAATCCAAGAATCCGCAACCGTAAAAGTGCCGGGTAGTGCAAAAACCACCGACGGCACGCCGGCTGAGGCGTTCATCTGGGCGTGGTCGGATAAGGGCAAAACAAACTCTCTGCAGTCGGCACGGAACGGATCGTTTGAAATGGAGCTTGACCGAAATGACCGCTGGCATCTGGGAGCATCGGCGGAAATAAATAACCTGCTTCAGAGATCTTCGGAGGTGACCATTAACACCGCTTCCGCGCCGGCCCTTCCCGTGGAGCTTGTGCTCTCGGCGTTCGGGGTCCAGCCCTTGCCGGAGGCGGTACGGATTACACGGTCTGCCGAGGAACGCATTGAGGTCAAGGTTTCGGACGGCGCAGGAATTTCCATCCCGCCGTTGGCCGCGCGCCAAGAAGGCGCCGTGAGCGTTGAAGTAAAGCCGGTTGCCGAATCGTTGTCGCAAAAAGGCACGCGAGTGATAAGCACGGTGTACGATATTACGCTGAAAGACAAAGGCGGTCAGGATATCAAGACGTTTGATCAAGACGTCGAAGTTACGCTCCCGTACCGCGAGCAAGACCTGCAGGCGCAAGGAACGAACGAAAGCCGCATTGTGCCCGCGTACTTTGATGTGTCCAAACATACCTGGGTGCGCATCGCGTCATTTCGCGTTGACAAGGAAAAGAAAGTCATCAGGTTTTTCACCCGGCACCTTACACGTTTTGCTCTTGTGGCACCCGCCGACACCCAGCCGCCGGATGCACCAACAAATGTGCGTGTTACCGAAAATGCTCCGGGATTTCGCATTGAGTGGATAAATCCCACCTACGATTTCCATCATGCCAAAATATACCGCTCAAGGGCTCAAGGCGCTGTCGGCAAGCTTGTTTTAGGCAACGTTGTTCAAGCATCGAGAACAGATGATTTCAAAAAAGAGGTCGGGGCGGCGTATTACTATCTCGTTCGCATTGTGGACCTGGCGGGGAACGAATCTTTAAATAGCAAGCAGATAGCTGTGAGAGCGACGAACGTATCCATCCAAGCATCCCCGGAGCCGGAGGTCGTGCCGAGTCCGACCACCTCTTCCTTTGTGGCATCTCCTTCCGTAACCGCATCTTCCGAGCCGGTCATGGTTTCGTCGACTCCAACTCCCGCGCCCACTCAAGAACCGCAAGGATTTTTTCCACGTTTTAAAAGAGCGGTAGCGGGATTCTTCCAGAGGATATTCGGCACGTCCAAGAATCCGCGGTAGCGGTCCGACTACTTTCTTATTTAGTTAAATAAGAAAGTAGTAGAATGAGGGGGGTGGTCAGGCGAAGGTAAAACCCACACAACCCAGCATCACTCAGTAAATTTCACACACGAACACCAAAAAAGTTTTCTTATTTCCCGATAGACCCCACACAAATAAAAAAACCGCGAAGAGTGTCCGCGGTAGGGAATTACTTTTTCGGAGGAGCTTCGCCCGCTTTGTCTCCGGTAATATCCTGATCATCGTAAATGATCTTTATTCTGGATTCGAAGCGTTTGTAATTGGTGTAGGTAACGATCTCGCGGATATGCACTGCGCCGGAAGAGAAGTGAAGAGTGTCATCCGCAATCGTGTAGGTGGGGAACCAGTACTTATCGTCGATCTGCTCTCGGTAGGTGGTAAATGAAGGGAAAAGATTTTCCTGTCCTTTGCCCTTTCTCAAGTCCGGGACCGTTTTCCCATAGGTTTTCACGATCTGAAGGTCGGTCGTGTCCACCCAGAGCCGTCCCTGGAAATACCGCTTGCCTTTGTCGATTTTTTTCGGAACGATGTCGAATACATAGGTATCAAGTTCGTCCACTCGCTGTGTGCCGATATACCGGATATTATAATCCGGAATTTCGTCGCTGGTAAGAACGAAAGGAAGTCTTTTTCGGATATCGTCGAGATCCTCTGGTGACATGCTGATGCGAACCAGGGTTGATAGCGGCGCGTAGGTGACTTTTTCCTTGAGTTCGCCTTTGTCGTCAAAGACGATGTCGAATTCTTCCTGGTATTGGCCATCTATTTTTCCATCACTCTCGACGGTTTGAACGAGCACCGATTGATGGTAGGTGTATTGCTCGCGCGCGAGCTTGAATTCTTTTTCTTTGGCCGCGAATTTCCGGACGATCTCGTCTGGCGCTATTTTTGGAGGAGCCTGGTTAACCGGACCTTCTTGGGCATGCATGACTGAAAAGGCGGCAAGAAGCATGCCCGGTAGCATATAAGCGTGAAAGCGCATAAGAACCCCTTTCTTTTCAAAGAACAATGTAGTAGAGGAAGTGTGAGCGGAAAAACGGTAAATGTCAATTAAGAAAGCCGAGCATTGTGCGCTCCGGGCGTTATCGGTTTTTCCAGACCCGCTCGTACCAGTATGTTGCCATGGTGCCCAAGCTCCAAAGGAAGAAAAAGAACGCCACAAACCATCCGAGAACCGGAATGGTGTGTATGAGTGCAAGAGCCGCAACTCCAAGCGTTACCGATTTCCAGTGTAGTTCCAGAGATTTTTTTGTTATAAGATGCCAAAGCCGTTCTCCGGCAAGTACTCCCATGAACACGCAGGAGAAGGCGAGTATGACCAAATACCACAAGAGTCCCAGGGCGGCAAAGAATATGCCCACAACTGTAAGGGCAGACAGTACAATGGCTGCGGGTACGACGATAAGAACGATAAATCCTGTCAGAATGTTCATGCCCAAGCGCTTATGTGCGCGCTCCAAGAGTTCTTTCGTTCTATTTTTGAACAGATGCACGAGGATCAAGGTGGTAAAAAGAGCAATGCCGAATTTCAAAACAAACAGCATGCTTCCCAGAATATGCCGTGCAGTGTCGAATTTTTTCTTGTTTCCCGGAAGTTTTTTTGCTTCCACCTCTCCAAGGATTCGCGCCGATGGGTCAATAAATGCTGTTCGGGAAGAACGGTACGTAAGGGTTCCATTAATGAGCGCAAGAGAGCCTACGGTTATGTTTTTTCCTGTTGCCCCTACATTTCCCCCGACAAATCCATTAAGGAAAATATTCCCCCCGGCCGCTTTTACATTTCCGGCTATCTTGCCATCAAGCGATATTTTGCCTCCCGCGGCCAGCACATCCCCTCCTACATAAGCATCCGGCAGAATATGTATCTCGCCTCCCGCGGCCAGCACATCTCCACTTATCGTGCCGCTGATAAGAACCGTGCCGCCGGCCACACGAACATCATCGGTAACGCTTCCCGTGATATGCATTGAGCCGCCAGCGACAAGTACGTCCCCCTCAACGCGTCCCGAAAGCCGTATGTCGCCACCCGCGGCAACCAGGTCGCCCATAACGAGGCCGTTCACGATCGTCGTACGTCCTGCCGTATAAAGATCTCCCGAAATAGACTCGTTTTCCTGCACGAGAGACGCGGGTCCGGTTTTGAAAGAAGCGGCAAAAACTCCCGCAGGGATGAGAAGTGCTCCCAATAGAAGACCCAAGGTCTTTTGTATATGCATATGCTTTTATTAAATGATAATAGTTCGCATATTAAGTATACTCGTATTCCGACCCTTCTCCAATGAGGCTATGCGTGTCTCCACAAAGGCTCTTTGACGTCTCAAAGAGCGTCCTGCTACAATGAGAGCGTATGAGCCTCTACCGTGAATATCGTTGTAAACATTGTGAAAAACTTCTTTTCAAGGGGCTGTTGATTGAGAGCGAAGTGGAAATCAAATGTAAAGGGTGCCGTGCGCTCTCGGTGTTTAAGGGAGAAAGCGCGAACGAACACCTTTGTGTGATCAAGAATTGTCCGAATCGCGTCCGTTTGGCATCTACGGAGACTTCCTGACATCTTTTTCATATATTATTCTTATCAGAAGCTCTTGAAGCTCGCTCCATGCGAGTTTTTATTTTTAAGCGAGTTGAGCGAAATGCAAAAATCTATTTTTATATTTTCGAGTGAGCGCAGAGAATATATGGCTTGGCACCATTTATTTTTTTAAACCCCAATAGCATATGACGACGACCAAAACTTCTCCAAAAACATCGATCCTTGCGGATTTCATCGTCATCAAGCGCGACGGCAGAACCGTTCCGTTCGACGTGGCGCGCATCTGCTACGCCATTGAGCGGGCCTCAATCAGGACCGGGGAGCTGGGCCCGGCAGGAATAAAAAAGGTTGCCGACCGCGTAGTTAAATTCATACTAAAAACCCACAAAACCGAAAAGCGTATTTTTGTGGAAGAGATCCAGGATATTGTGGAGTTCGCGCTGGCCAGTGCAGGCTATTTTGTGACGGCCCGCGCCTATATCGTCTATCGCGAACAGCGCGCGCAAGCAAGAGCCACCAAGAACGTGGCGGTGGAGGTCGAGCGGACCATCGGCGAATATGTGAACCAGCAGGATTGGCGGGTGAATGCGAATGCCAACCAGGGGTATTCGCTTGGCGGGCTCATCTTGAACGCCTCAGGCAAGCTCATCGCCAACTACTGGCTGAACTTCGTGTATCCCAAAGAGATTCGCGATGCGCATGTCGGGGGCGACATCCACATCCATGACCTCGACATGTTCACTGGGTACTGCGCGGGGTGGAGTCTGCGGCAACTTTTGGAAGAAGGCTTCAACGGCGTTCCGGGGAAAGTGGAGTCTGCTCCTCCGAAGCACTTGGAGACCGCGACGGCCCAGATGGTGAATTTTCTTGGGACTTTGCAGAACGAATGGGCCGGCGCCCAGGCATTTTCTTCTTTCGACACGTACCTAGCGCCGTTCATCCGCAAGGACAACATGGATTACAAACAGGTAAAACAATGCGTACAGCAGTTCGTGTTCAATCTTAATGTGCCATCGCGATGGGGCACGCAGACGCCATTTACCAATATCACGCTTGATTGGGTGGTACCCGAGGATATGCGGGCAAAAAAGCCGATCCTTGGGGGGAAGGCGCAGGATTTTACTTACGGCGATTGCCAGAAAGAAATGGACGTCATTAACAAGGCATTCATTGAGGTGATGACGGAAGGCGATTGGAAGGGGCGCATTTTCACCTTTCCTATTCCCACGTATAACATCACCAAGGATTTTGACTGGGATAACGAAAACGCGCGCGGGCTTTTTGAAATGACGGCGAAATTCGGTATTCCCTATTTCCAGAATTTCATCAATTCCAGCCTTAATCCCGGGGATGTGCGGAGCATGTGCTGCAGATTGCAACTAGACCTGCGGGAACTTAGGGCGCGCGGCGGGGGGCTTTTCGGCTCTGCGGAGATGACCGGTTCCGTCGGCGTGGTAACCATCAACTTGGCGCGCATCGGATACCTTGCCAAAACGCGCCCGGAGTTTTTCAAGCGGCTCGGGCATCTCATGGACCTTGCCAAGCAGTCGCTCGAGATAAAACGGAAAGTGGTTGAGGAAAATATCGAAAAAGGACTTCTGCCCTTCACCAAACGGTATCTGCCGAGCCTGCACAACCATTTTGCAACCATCGGCATCAACGGCGCAAACGAGGCGTGCTTGAATTTCATCGGACGAGACATCTCAACACCCGAAGGGAGGGCTCTGGTGTTGGAATTGCTCGACTTCATACGCAAGCGTCTTGCCGACTATCAGGAAGAAACGGGGAATCTTTATAATTTGGAAGCGACACCAGCAGAAGGAACGACGTACCGCTTTGCGAAGGAAGACCACGCGCGGTTTTTGGGGATGATACAGTCGGGAAGTGCTGAAGCGCCGTACTACACCAACTCAACGCACCTGCCCGTGGACTACACCGATGACCCGATATTCGCGCTCGAACATCAGGATGAATTGCAAACAAAATACACCGGCGGCACGGTACTGCATCTTTTTTTGGGAGAACGCGTGAGCGATTGGAAGACGTGTCGTGAGTTCGTGAAAAAAGTTGCATATCGTTTCCACCTTCCTTATTTTACGATTACGCCGACGTTTAGTATTTGCCGCAACCACGGATATCTGACGGGAGAGCATCCGGCTTGTCCAACGTGTCAGGCAGAGTGCGAAGTATGGTCTCGCATTGTGGGGTATTTCAGGCCCGTAGCACAGTGGAATAAAGGCAAAAAAAGCGAGTACGCCCAGCGCCTCGAATATTCGATAACAAGGGATGGCACGGCGCAGAAAGTAGTACCTATGGAGGAGGCCAGAACAACCGTTCCGGCGGCCACATAGTTCTTATGAGATGCATGCGTATATTGTTCAATGGTATGTATGACCATCGGCGGGTTTCAAAAACTAAGTCTTGTAGATTATCCAGGAAAGGTCTGTTCCATTATATTCACGCAGGGATGCAATTTCCGGTGTCCGTATTGCCATAATCCGGAACTTGTCGAGGTAAAAAAAGAGGGAGCGGTGCCGGCGGAAGAAATTTTGGAATACCTTGGAGCAAAATCATGGTTGCTGGATGGAGTGTGCATCACCGGGGGAGAACCGACGCTACAGGGCGACCTGCCGTCTTTTATTAGAAAAATAAAAGATATCGGGCTTTTGGTGAAACTTGATACGAACGGGTCGAATCCCACGATGGTGCGGGAGCTTATCGGGAAAAACCTTGTCGACTACATCGCCATGGATCTTAAGCACCCATGGGCGCGCTATGGGGACGTGGCGCATTCGCCGAACCGCGCGGCGACAGAAAATTGTAAAAAAACATTCGAGCTTATCCAATCATCCGGCGTAGACCACGAATTTCGTACCACGGTATTTCCGCAACTGCAGTGTGAAGAAGATCTTTTCGAGATGGCAGGGTACATCAAGGAAGGAGAGAAATATTTTTTGCAGAGCCTCCGGTACCAAAAAACGCTCGATGAACGTATCGACACATCGCGAACGCTTGACGTTGCCGGCATCGTTCTGCGTTTACGGGAGCTCTACCCAAAGGTTATATTGGAAGCACGCTAATCATTAATTCCAATTCCTCATGTCAAAAGAATTCATCGGTATTCTCCACGGATTTCTCGGTACGGTGTTCCTTATGGCGTTCTCCGGAGCCTTCGCCGAACTCATTGAGCTTACCCATCACGGCGCGCGGCGCGTCAAAATAGGCACGGCGGTCATGTTCGTGGCAAGCCTGCTCCTGTCTTTCACCGGCGGCGTGCTCTATGCGATATACCGCGCACCGGTCCCCGAAAGCGCACGCTCGAAACTACTTGCCAGTTCCACGCCCTGGGCGCATACGATACTTATGGAACTTAAAGAATTTACCGGCATGTTCGTGCCGATGATACTTGCGGTTGCCGTATACATTGCCTGGCGCCACAATGCGGAAATGGACGCCGATAGGACTCTCCGCCGCGTTCTTGCCGCGGTGCTGGTGCTCGCGATGCTGGTGACGCTTCTCACGTTCGGGCTGGGTGCGTATATTACGAAGACGCAGCCATTATAAAATCAAAAGTCAAAAATCAAAATTATGGAACAATCATTTCAAAATCAACCAAGTCGTATTCTGCGCGGTCCAACTATTGCGGTGTTCATCGGTGCCTCCGTGGCGTTGGTGATGATCGGTGTATTTAATTTACTGGCAGATGTTTCGCCAAAAATAAAAATATTTCTTACTCTCAATAAAGCCGTTGGACCTTGGTCCGGCAAAGTTGTATTCGGATACCTTGCGGGAGCCATTGCGTGGTTCTTGGCTTGGACGTTCTTGCGCGGCAAGGATGGCAATATCACGCGGTGGTTCTGGATATTTTTTGCAGCGCTCGTTATCGGCACGTCGCTGGTGTTCACGCCGTTCCTACACGTGCTAATTGGCTGAAATTTCGCCCACCTTCCTATGCGGACTTTTTTTCTTATCATGTTCGCAGTCATTATTGCCGTGGCGCTCACGGCATTCCGTTTGCGTTCCGCTGAGCCCGCTCAAGTAGTTCACCACGAATATAGCGCCATGCCGGCAAAAAAGGTTGATGTGAAAGATATCCGTCGCGCCGCCTCGGATATTCCGCCGCCTATTACGCGTCAAGAAGCGCAGGTTGTGAAGTTCGAACTGGAAACCAAAGAGGTCGTTGCCGAGGTTGCACCAGGCACAACATACGAATATTGGACGTACAACGGAACCGTTCCGGGGCCGTTTTTGCGCGTACGCGAGGGGGATATGGTCGAAATTAAGCTTACACACTTACTGCACGAATATGCCAAAACAGATGGCACTGCGCCTCCGCTTGCCTTAGGTATTATGCCGGCCGCCTTTGCTGATGGAGAGGATGCACATATGGATATGGGCGGCGACGAGCATGAGATAGCGGGGCATGGCACGCACTCCATCGATTTACACGCGGTCATTGGTCCGGGAGGGGGCGCGACGCTTATGCAGGCCAAGTCGGGTGAGATGAAAGTATTCCAATTCAAAGCAACGCGTCCCGGGCTTTATGTGTACCACTGCGCAAGCCCGCACATTCCCACGCATGTCGCAAACGGCATGTATGGATTGATCCTGGTTGAGCCTGCAGGCGGTATGCCGAAAGTAGATCGAGAGTTCTACGTCATGCAGGGAGAACTTTATACCCAGGGTCATGTGGGGCAAAAAGGACATCAAGAGTTCTCTAAAGAAAAACTGCTTGCCGAGGCGCCGGAATACGTAGTGTTCAACGGACGCATGGGGGCGCTTACCGGCAACGGAGCGCTCAAAGCAAAGACGGGAGAAAAAATACGTCTTTTTGTTGGCGTGGGAACATTCCTTGCATCGAATTTCCATGTTATCGGCGGCGTTCTCGACCATCTCTATCCGGAGGGAGACCTTGTATCTCCGCCGCACCGCAATGTGCAGACAACGCTCATTCCTGCCGGCGGCTCGGCGGTTGTTGAATTTGAACTTGATGTTCCCGGCAAGTATTTGCTCGTTGACCACAGTCTTGTGCGCGCCATAGATCGCGGCGCTCTTGCGGAACTTATCGTAGAAGGATCGGAACGCCCAGAACTTTTTGGATCCGTAAAGCCGTAATATTTCTTGTTGCCGTATTTATGAGAAAACGATACACACCCGCTCCGTTAAAGAAAGCTCTGCTGGCGGTTCTTGCGGTGGGGCTTTTGATAGGCGCCATCGTGTGGCTCAAGACGCAGAAGGGCGCGCCCTCTGTTTATGATACTTTTGCGCAGTGTCTTTCGGAGAAAAAGGCCGTAATGTATGGCGCGTATTGGTGTTCGCATTGCCGAGACCAGAAGGAGGCGTTCGGTTCGTCTTTCTCACATGTTTCATACATAGAATGCGCCACTCAGGGTTCATCTGCACAAACAAAGGTCTGCACGGATGCCGGCATAAAAGGATATCCGACATGGGTTTTCGCCGACGGCACAAGAATAGAAGGAGTCATGTCCTTTAAGACCTTAAGCGAAAAAACCTCTTGTCCTCTTCCATGAAATATCACCGCGCTATTTCGTTCCTGGCGGTTTTAGGAATCATTGTCTCCGGGTTATCGCTCTTCCATCACTATAGTCGGACTGCTTGGGCTTTTTGCAGTTTCGGGGGCGCCTTTAGCTGTGATTTGGTGAATCGCAGTATCTACGCAGAGGTCTTCGGCATTCCGGTAGCACTCATGGGTCTTTTGGGATATGGCGCGCTTCTGGGCGTTTCCCTTGCGCATAGCCATTATGATATGTCCCGGCTGCTTCTTGCGATGTCCCTTGCGGCTCTCGCGTTTTCGCTCTATCTGACGTATATTGAAGCATTTGTACTTGCGGTATGGTGTCTTTTGTGTTTGGCATCTCTTGCGCTGGCCATAGGCGTAACTCTTGCGTCCATTAAGCTCTATCAACAATCGTTTAAAAACTAATCATTTATTTTTTCTTTAGATGCCAATATAGTCTATGACTTATCGCATTCGAAAAGCGATCTCCCTCACCACGACCGTCACCACCACGTTGTGGATGACCGGCGCGGCATTTCTTATGCCCGTCGCATCCCACGCTGCGGTAACGATCAATGACGGCGATATCTTCCGCGCGTCCAACGACTACAAGGTGTACATCGCCAAGTATGTTGGCGGAAAGATGTTTAAGCGCTGGTTCGTCGGACCCCAAATGTTCGACTTCTACAGGCACTTGAGCTTTGCTGTCGTGAAAGTAGTGGACCCCTCGGTCGCAGCAAGCTACACGGAATCTAAACTCGTCCGCGTAGATGGCGACCAGAAAGTCTGGTACATCGGCAACGCAGTAGCTGGACAAGGCGCAGACAAGCAGTGGGTAACCTCGCTTGCGGCGTTCCAGGCTGCAGGATTTGACTGGGATGGTGTATACATCATCAACTCCGCGGAAGGCAACTGGTACAGCATGGGTGCCAACTTCAACGGCGCTCCATCACCTTCGACGTCAGGAGGTCCGGTAGCAGGAAGCATTTCCGCATCTCTTGCCTCCGATAATCCGGCAGGCGCAGTCATCGCCGCGGCATCGGTATACAATCCGGTCTTGAAAGTAACTCTTTGGGCTCCTTCATCGGGAGGCGCCACCATTTCCGGAATTACCATTTCCAAGGGCGGCTTACTTGCAAACACGAACGTCTCGGGCGTATCCGTCTGGGACGCAGGCGTGCGCCACGGCTCCGTGGTCTCCTCGATCTCGTCTGACAACAAGGTCACCATCGGCTTTGGTTCAAATCCGATCACCTTGGCTGCAGGAGAATCCAGGACCCTCACGGTCTCAGTGAACATCGCATCCGGCGTTACCTCCGGCACGGTCTACTTCGGTCTGGCATCCGCTTCGGATATCCAGGCGAACACCACCGTCGGCGGAGCATTCCCTCTTAATGGAAACCTCTTCTCCATCTCATCCGGCGCTTTGGGTGATGTGTATGTCGCTGCGGTATCCGCAGGCGGCAACAGCTCATCCACGGCTTCAGGAAACGTGGATGTGGGAGAACTCCAGAAAGAGATCGGTAAGTTCAAATTCACCCAGAACAACGGTACAGAAGACATCCAAGTTGAGTCTCTTACCGTCTATGTCGAGGGCGACCTTACCGAAACCAAGGACGTGCTCAACTGGAAGCTCTACGACGCTTCCGGCAACGTGCTTGCGACAACCGCAAGACCCTATGACCGCTACGTGACCTTCAACCTCGCAACGCCCTATGTGATTGCGAAGGGTCTTAACCGGACTCTCTCGGTCAAGGCAGACTTCATGGACGGCGCAGGCCGCTGGACCCGCGTACACTTGCAGAATGACTACGACATGATGATTCGCGGCACAGGAACGCGCGCGTTCATCCTGCCCTTGGGTTCCGCAGGAGGCACCTTCGCGGACACGGTTGACGCCAACCCCTACTTCCGCATGAGGAGCGGTTCGATGACCGTCACCAAGAACTCCAGCTCTCCTTCGGGACAGCTTGCGGTCGGCTCGACCGATGTTCTTCTTGCCAAATTCACCATTCGCGCATCTGGCGAAGACATGGAAGTGCGCAAGATGGACCTTCACATCGCAAAGACCCAGGCAGAGACTGCCTTAACAGGCAATGTCGCTGTCCGCTCCGAAGACGGCTCGGCAACCTACGTGACCATTTCGGCAACCACCGGAACGGCCATCTACGGCACGGGTGTTAACGGCACCGCAGATCTTTCAACGCGCTACGACCTCTCAACCTACATTCAGTTGAAGTCGAACGTTGACAAGATCATCGCGGTATACGGCAACGTCTCCTCCGCCGCAACGGCTTCGGACAGCTACCAGGCCGGCGTAGGTAACTTCTACGTCAAGCGCATCTCGTCCATCGACTACACCGACCTTCCGGACACCACGACCCAGACTCTCGGCAACGACCTTGCGGTCATCACGACCGCCGCGACCGTTGCAAAGAATACGGCGTTTGGAGA